>CALFMR010000519.1 GCA_937880585.1 uncultured Acidobacteriota bacterium | reverse complement strand
ATGTCCCCCACCGACGCGCGCGTCGAGATCGTGGCCGCGACGAGCAGGGCCAGCACGAGGGGGACGCGCCCGCGAGTCATTCGCGCGTCCGCAGCAGCTCGTTCAGCTCGTGCTTGAACTCGTCGAGATCGCGGAAGTTCCGGTACACCGACGCGAAGCGCACGAACGCAACCTTGTCGAGCTGCTTCAGTTCCTGCATGACGCAGGCGCCAATCTCCTCGGTCGACATCTCGCGTTCCGGCCGATCCTGCAGCGTGGCCTCGATGCGATCGGCGATGGCCTTGAGCGCGGCGACGCGGACGGGCCGCTTCTCGCAGGCCTTGAGCAGGCCGCCGACGAGCTTCTGGCGATCGAAGCGCTCGCGCCGGCCGTCCTTCTTGACGACCATGTACGGGATCTCGTCGATGCGCTCGTAGCTCGTGAAGCGCCGGCCGCACTCGAGGCATTCACGCCGGCGGCGGATCACTTCACCCTCGCGGCTCTCGCGCGAGTCGACGACCTTGTCCCCCAGATGACCGCAGTACGGACATTTCACGGTGTCGATTCCTCCAGCGTGCCGCCGAGGCGCCGGGCGGGTGGGCCGGCGACGCCGGCCAAGGGTACTACTGTCGGCGCGGCCCGCGTCAGGTGCCGGTCGCGCGGCCTTCCTCGGCCTCGGCGTTCGACTTCATCCGGCGCAGGCCGCCGAGCGTGAGCCCGTCGCGCGCCATGAACGCGAGGCCCAGAATCGAAATCGGCACGAACGACAAGGCGTGCAGCACGATAGCCGCCGCGGCCGCGCGATCGGGCGGGGCGAGGAAGAACCGCGTCACCGCCAGTTGGTACATCGCGTGGAATCCGCCGACCCCGGCCGGCGTCGGCATCGCGACGCCGACGACCAGGAACATGACGACGAGGAACGAGCCGCTGAAGGCGAACGTCAAATCCAGAGCACGCGACGTCGCCCAGATGCCGAGCGCAATCGACAACCACAGCAGCACGGACAGCACGCCCGCGCCGATGAGGCCCGCGGGCCGGCGCATCACGGCTAGGCCTTCGACGAAGGTCTGGACGAGCCCGCCGACAGCCGCCTGCGCGCGCGCCGGGAGCAGACGCGTGAGCCGGCCAGACCAGCGCGCCAGCCGCTCGGGATGTCCGGCCGAGGCGACCATGACGCCGAGCGCCGCGATACAGACGAGCGTCGCGGCCAGCCCGCCGAACTTCACTTCGGGCCCGACGTCGATCGGTGTGACGATGAGAAAGCACGCGAAGAGCAGAATGACCGTCGCAAGGTCGAGCACGCGCTCGACGACGATCGTCGCGAACGCCGCGGCCGCGCTGAAGCCCGATTCGCGCGCCATCAGATACGGCCGCAGCACCTCGCCGACGCGCCCCGGCAGGAGAAACGTCGCCGTGAAGCCGATGACCGTCGTGCGGAACGCGGGACCGAAGCGCGCGCGGCCGAGAGGCGCGAGCAGGAGCTGCCAGCGGAGCGCGCGCAGGATGTACGTCTGCACCGTCACGGCAATCGTCAGGACGATGAGGCCCATGTGCGCCTGGGTCATCGCCTCCCAGACGTCGCTCCAATCGAGGCTGTGCGCGAACCACCAGACGAGCGCGATGGTGAGGACCGCAATGACCACACCCTGCCAGCGCAGGCGGAACGAGGATGGCGAGGCTGGCATCGTGGGGAGCGCGACGAGGATGCGGCGGGGCCGCGCCTAGGTTCTACTATAAGATCCCCGGCAAGTCGATGGGAAAGCGAGAGTTACTCATTGTCGCGGCGTTCGTCGCCATGGCGGTTGCCGTCTATGAATGGACGGCGCCGCGCGCTCCGGCCGGCGCCGCGCGCTTCTCGATCGCGCACCTCGTCGACAACGTCCGTCGCGCGCACGGTGGCGGCGGTACGGGATCGGTCACGCATACGGGCACGCTGCCCGTGTCGGCGGCGTTGACCGAACTGCGAGTCTCGGGCATCACGCGTCTCACGGTCGCGGGCGAGAGCCGGACGGACATCGCCTACGCACTGCAAGTCGACGCTTCGGGCGCCGACAATGCCTCGGCCCTCGATGCGGCGGAACGCACGGCCGTACGGCCGGACGATCTCGGGAACGTCCTCTCGATCGATGCGGCCTGGCCGCCTCCAGACGCCGGACGCGGCCCCGGCCGGCCGGCGAGGCTCGTGACGCACCTCACGCTGCGCGTGCCCGCACGACTCGGCCTGCACGCCGACGGCAGTCGCGATCTGGACGCGTCGGGCGTGGCCTGGGTCGCGCTGGGATCGCTCGTCGGCGACGTGCGGCTCAGGGCCATTGCCGGGAGCGTGACCGGCGCGCACCGCAACGGCAAGCTGACCATCGAGGGGGCCCACGCCGTGACGCTCTCGCTCGTCTCCTCGGAAACCACGCTGACCGGCGTCGGGGGGCCGATCGGGCTGCTCGCCCGCAGCGGCCAGATCCACGTCGACGCCCCGGCGGGGCCGGTCGCCATCGACGCGACGAACGAAGACGTCACGATTGTGGACGCGATGGACCACGTGCTCGTCGACGGATCGGGCGGACATCTCACGATCGATCGTCCGCGCGGCACGACGACGATCGACGTGCGCGGCACGACGGTCGACCTGACGCTCGATCGTCCCGCCGCGGTCACGGCGTTCGCGGCTGACGCGCCGCTGCGACTCGTCGTCGACGGCGCGCCGGCCGTGGCGATCGATGCGCGCGCAACCGACGGCGGCACGATCACCGCGACGGGCATCGACGTGCCCTTGCGAACCGATGGCGGCACGACGTCGCTCGCCTACGCGTTCACCGGTGGCGCAACGATGCGTGTCGCGCTGCGAAACCGCCACGCGCCGATTGTGATCGATCAGCGTAAGTGATAGCCTCTCGACTTTCCGCTTCGACGCTCCAACATGACGCCTGCCGTTCTCGAAACGCATCTCGATGGTCTGACGCTCGCGCGACGCGGCAAGGTGCGCGACGTCTACGATCTTGGTGAGCATCTGCTCATCGTCGCGACCGATCGCATTTCCGCGTTCGACTACGTCCTCGGATCGGGCATTCCCGACAAGGGCAAGGTCCTCACGCAGCTCTCCGCGTTCTGGTTCGATCATCTCGGCGACCTCGTGCCGCACCACTGCCTCGCCGTCGACGTCGAGGACTTCCCCGCCGTCACGCGGCCGCACCGCGACATTCTGCGCGGCCGATCGATGCTCGTGCGCAAGACGAATCCGCTGCCCGTCGAGTGCGTGGCGCGCGGATATCTGTCGGGGTCGGGCTGGAAGGACTATCAGAAATCAGGCGCGGTCTGCGGCGTGGCGCTGCCGGCCGGGCTCCGCGAGTCGGATCGGCTGCCTCAGCCGATTTTCACGCCCGCGACCAAGGCCGAGACCGGCCATGACGAGAACATCTCGGAGGCGCAGGCCGGAGCGATCGTGGGCGCGGACCTCGCGCGCCGGTTGCGCGAGCTGACGCTCGGGCTGTACGCGCGCGGCGTGGATCACGGCGAGTCGTGCGGCATCATCATCGCGGACACCAAGTTCGAGTTCGGACTCGCCGGCGACACGTTGCTGCTCATCGACGAGGCGCTCACGCCGGACTCGTCGCGCTTCTGGCCGCGCGACCAGTACGAACCCGGCCGCGCGCAGATGAGCTTCGACAAGCAGTTCGTGCGCGATCACCTCGAGGCCATCGGCTGGAACAAGCAGCCGCCCGTCCCGTCCCTCCCCGACGACGTCGTCTCGCGGACGCGCGACAAGTATCTGGAAGCGTACCGGCGCCTGACCGGCGACGACCTGCGCGTGTAGAGGCCCCGATGATTCGTGACGACCTGTCGGCGCTCGTCCAACAGATGATCGACCGCGGCATCCTCTTCGACGACGCGCAGCGTGAGTTCGAGCGGACGTTCATCGCGCGGGCGCTGGTCAAGACGAACTACAACGTCTGCAAGGCGGCGAAAATGACGGGCCTGCACCGCAACACGCTCAGCCGCAAGATGTCCGCCTACAAGATCCGCAAGAGCGCGTGAGCGGTGGCCGGGCGCGCGCCGGATCATCTTGACCGCGATCTGGCGTCCCCGCTATAGTTAGCAGTCGGCTACGGTGAGTGCTAACAGTCCGTTTCCGCGACTGCCAGTACCCCGGCCCACATCCTGAGTTCAACTTCCGGCGCGCGCCCGGCCCGTGGGGTGCGGCCGCCGCCGGTCACGAGTGGAGAGGACCGTCATGAGTGTGAGACCCCTGCACGACCGCATCATCGTCACGCGCATCGAGGAAGAGGAACAGCGCGTCGGCGGCATCATCATCCCGGACAGCGCGAAGGAAAAGCCCCAGCAGGGCAAAGTCATCGCCGTCGGCAAGGGCCGCATCGAGAAGGACGGCAAGGTGACACCGCTCGACGTCAAGCCGGGCGACGTCGTGCTGTTCGGCAAGTACGCCGGACAGGAGATCAAGATCGACGGCACCGAGCACCTCATCATCCGTGAAGAGGAAGTCCTCGGCATCATCGAGAAGTAGCGCCGGTCGACGCCCGTTCGGCCCCCAGTTTTCCTTCTTAACGGAGAAGCAGCAATGGCAAAGCAGATTGTGTACGGCGAGGACTCGCGTCAGGCGATCCTTCGCGGCGTCAACGCCCTGGCCGACGCGGTCAAGGTCACGCTCGGGCCCAAGGGCCGCAACGTGGTCATCGACAAGAAGTTCGGCTCCCCGACCATCACCAAGGATGGCGTGACCGTCGCGAAGGAGATCGACCTCAAGAACCCCCTGGAGAACATGGGCGCGCAGATGGTGCGCGAGGTCGCGAGCAAGACGTCCGACACGGCCGGCGACGGCACGACGACGGCGACCGTGCTCGCGCAGGCGATCTACCGCGAGGGCCTGAAGATGGTCACCGCGGGCGCCAACCCCATGGAGCTCAAGCGCGGCATCGAGCGCGCCGTCGAAGGCGTCATCGGCGAGCTGCAGAAGCTCTCGAAGAAGGTCGACGGCAACCAGATGATCGCGCAGGTCGGAACCATCTCGGCCAACAGCGACCCGACGATCGGCACCATCATCGCCGAAGCGATGGAGAAGGTCGGCAAGGACGGCGTCATCACCGTCGAGGAAGCCAAGAGCATGGAGACCTCCCTCGACGTCGTCGAGGGCATGCAGTTCGACCGCGGCTACCTGTCGGCGTACTTCGTCACCGACCCCGACCGGATGGAAGTCGTCCTCGAGAACCCCGTCATCCTGATCCACGAAAAGAAGATCAGCTCGATGAAGGACCTGCTGCCGCTGCTCGAGCAGGTGGCGCGCGGCGGACG
>CALFMR010000518.1 GCA_937880585.1 uncultured Acidobacteriota bacterium | reverse complement strand
CCGTCAACATGGATACCGGCTATGTGAATCTGCTGACAATGGCCGAGCGCGCCCGGGTGCTGGCCGAGACGCGCGAGGTCGCGGACGGGCGGCGGTTCATTGCCGGCGCCTTCATCGAAGGGGAGACCGGCGATCCGGCGACGCTCTATCGCCGCGAAGTCGAAGCCATCCGCGCGCATGGCGGCACGCCCATCCTGTTCCAGTGCTCAGCGCTCGGCACCGCGAGCGAAGTCGACGTCCTCCGCGTCTACGCGCAGGTCGCCGAGACGGGCGGTCCGCTGCTCGCGTTCGAGCTGGGGACGATGTTCGCGCCGTTTGGACGGATCTACTCGTCGGACTTCATCCGGAGACTGTTCGAGATCGAGGCGTTCGTCGGCGCCAAGCACTCGTCGCTCGATCGCGTCTGCGAATGGGAACGGTTGGCGCTGCGCGATCGCTTGCGGCCGGAGTTCCGCATCTACACCGGCAACGACCTGGCGATCGACATGGTCTTCTACGGCAGTGATTATCTGCTCGGGCTGTCGGCGTTCCACGTCGAGGCCTTCGCGCTGCGCGACCGGCTATGGGCCGCCGGCGATGCGCGTGCCGTTGGCGTCAACGATCTGCTGCAATATCTCGGGCAACTCGCGTTCCGCGCGCCTGTGCCGGCGTACAAGCACTCGGCCGCGCAGTTCCTGCACGCGCGCGGCCTCATCGCGACCGACCGCCAGCATCCGAAGAGTCCATGGCGGCCGGAGTCGGACGTTGCGATCCTGGCCGACATCCGCGATCGCCTGGACGCCGAACGTGCAAGGATCGACGTATGAGCCAGTCGTCATTCCCGCGGATGGCCTCGTTCAAGACAGCCGGTGCGCTCCGCGCGCACCTCGACGCGCATAGCGTTCCTCTTCGATTCGACGACGAGCTGGCGCCGCCCGAGTCGTCGCCGCTCGCGCGGCCTGTTGAAGCGGCCGGACTCCGCGTCGGCAATCGCTTCTGCATCCTGCCGATGGAGGGCTGGGACGGCACGCCGGACGGCCGGCCGAGCGATCTCACCGAGCGCCGCTGGCGGCATTTCGGCGAGAGCGGCGCGAAGCTCATCTGGGGCGGGGAAGCCGTGGCCGTGCGCCACGACGGACGCGCGAATCCGAATCAGTTGCTGATGAACTCGTCGACGCAGCCGACGATTGCCGCGCTGCGCGAGACGCTCGTCGCCGCCCACCGCGCGCGGTTTGGTTCGAACGCGGACGGCGATCTCGTCATCGGTCTGCAGCTCACGCACTCCGGCCGTTTCGCACGCCCCGATGCAACCGATCGCGCCGAGCCCATCGTTGCCTGCCCGAATCCGGTCATCGACCGCCGCTTCGCGGCGCCACCGCGCGTGTTCACCGACGACGAGCTGGATCGGCTGGTCGAGGATTTCATCGCGGCCGCGCGCCTGGCTGAGGCGTCGGGGTTCGACTTCATCGACATGAAGCAGTGCCACGGCTATCTCGGGCACGAGTTGCTCGGCGCGCGCGATCGTCCCGGCCGCTACGGTGGCTCGCTCGAAAACCGCTTCCGCTTCATGCGGAACGTCATTCAGGGCGTCCGCGCCGCGGCGCCGCGGTTGGCCATCGGCGTACGCGTTTCGGCCGTGGATCTCGTCCCGTACCGCAAGGACGCGCACGGCATCGGCGAGCCGTCGCCACTCGATGCCGCAAGCGCGCGTGCCGGCTTCGGCGTGATTCATGACGACGACCTGGATGCGGCGCTCGAGGAGCCGCGCGCACTCATGGCGGAGCTCGAGTCGCTCGGCGTCCGCTGGGTCTGCGTCACGGCCGGCAGTCCGTACTACACGCCGCACGTCACGCGTCCGGCCTTCTTCCCACCGATGGACGGCTACCTGCCGCCCGAGGATCCGCTCGTCGGCGTTGCGCGCCAGGTGCGGACCACGGCGCGGTTGAAAGCCGCGGCGCCGAACCTGATCTTCGTGGGCTCGGGGTACACGTATCTTCAGGACTGGCTGCCGCACGTCGCGCAGCACAACGTGCGCGAAGGCCTCACCGATCTCGTCGGTCTCGGACGCATGGTGTTGGCCTATCCGGACTTTGCCGCTGACGTGCTCGCCGGCGCGCCGCTTCGCCGCGCACACATCTGCCGCACGTTCAGCGACTGCACGACCGGGCCGCGTATGGGGCTGCGATCCGGCTGCTATCCGCTCGACGATCTCTACAAGTCGACGCCGGAAGCGGCGGCCATTCTCAAAGTTCGCACCGCCATGACGGCGAAGGTCTGATCGATCCGATGCGAGGAGTGACGTCCATGTCGAACCGTCTGTCGTTCATCTCTCTCGTCGTCTGCGGCACGATAGCGATCGGCGCACCGCTCACCGCGCAGTCCGCGGCGCCGGCGGCTGCGTCCGAACCGGGCGGCTACATCATCCAGACCGACGCCCAGGTCGCAACGCCCGAACCGGGCACGCACAAGGGCGGCGGCGACACCATCGGCTACTCGTTCTTCAAGGACGTGCCGAACCTGCACCTCGTCTTCCGCAAGCGCGCGCTCAAGCCTGGGTCAGGCATCGGCTACCACAAGCAGACCGAGGACGAGATCTACTACGTCCTCAGCGGCCACGGCGTGATGACGCTCGACGGCAAGCCGTACGACGTCGGTCCCGGCACCGCGATTCTCACGCGGACGGGCAGCTCTCACGGTCTGAAGCAGACCGGGCCCGACGACCTCGTCATTCTGATCAATTACCAGCAGTAGCGACACTCGCGCCGGTGACGGCGCGGATCATCCCGTCCACCTTGCTCAGGATGTAGACCTCACCCTGTGCATCGAAGCCGAACCTGACATCCGCACGCGCGGGCATCGGCGTCGTCGCATCCGGTGCGGCCGCGTGCCGACGGGCGTTGTACGCGGCGACGACGATCGGGTTCATCGTCGGATAGGTGGCGAGACCGGCATCGGGCGTGTCGTTTGGATCGTTCCAGCGGAGTTGCACTTCGTGCAGCGGCGCCACCGTCGCCGCCTTCCCATCATCGGCCGCGAGCATCTCGGCGTAGTTCGCGTACCAGAGACGGCCCGTCAGGATATCGCCGAGGAGGAACTTGCCGCGGAGCGCCGGCAGCTGCGTACCGCGATAGACGAAGCCACCCATGATCGAGAAACCCTGCGAGTGGTTGTACTCGAGCACGGGATACGTCGGCGTCACGGTGCCGTGCGTCACGGTATCGGAGATGAGTACGGGGATGCGGTCGTCGGCCGGCAGCGGCCCCGTGAGATTCGTCGAGAGCAGTTGTTCGTTCCCTTCGCGTTCGGAGTAGCCGTAGTTGGCGCCCTTGTGGATGACGTCGACGGCTTCCCACGTGTGCAGGCCGATGACCATCGCGAGCAGATGATTGTCCGACGGTCGCGCGGGATCGACGTCCCACGTCAGACGATGCGGATTGCGCAGACCGTAGGCCCAGATCTCGCCGTGCGCGCCCGCTGTCTTCACGAACGGATTGTCGTTGGGGATACGGTAGCGGCCGTTTGCGCTCACCGTGCTCGTCGATGTGTGCTCGGACAGCTCCGGGATGATGCGCAGGATCTTGCCGACGAGCGTGTCGAGCCGTTGCGGGTTGTGCCGAATGTCCGGACTCTTTTGTTCGCCCGACCCGCCGTCGCCGGCCGCGATGTAGAGCACACGCCAGTCCGCGTCGCCGGGCCGTGCCGTCGGATTTAAGATGAGATCGCCTGTCGGATGGATCTGCGTGTTGAGCTGGATGCGGAGGATCTCGCGTGCCGTGCCCTCGAAGACGGCGTCCGCGATGTTCGTGTCCGTCCACTCGATGAGCACCGCCTCTCGCAGAATTCGCCCCGGCGTCGTCACCGGCGCGGTCGGCGTGTAGCCGGTGAGATCGAGGCCCGGCACGCTGGTCTTGTCCGGGACGAGTGAGCCGGGGACGGCGACGTCCTCGAGATGAATCGTGTAGAAGCGTCCGTTCTCGAGATAGTCAGGATCGAACTGGAAGGTGATGAGGCCGTTGGCGAAGCCGCTCGCGAACGTGAAGCGATCGAACAGTCCCGGCGCCTGGTCACGGCCGTTGAAGTCGAGATACGTCGTGAACGCGTGCGTCTTCGGATCGAGGATGTAGAGCGGCCCGTTCAGGTCGTTCACGAAGATCCGCCCGGATGTCCCCGGCTCGGGCCGCATGAAGTTCACGCGCGCGAGCGAGCCGGGATTGCCCGTGCCGCCCGTGTACGATCCCGTCACGGGCAGCGTGGCGAAGTCGGTGACGTCGAGCGTCAGCGGCGCCTGTCTTGCGCCATGGAGCGCGGCCGTGCCGAGCATCGCCAGTCCGATTGCCGCCGCCGTGTATGCACCCGTTCTTCGCATGGCTGCTGATTGTACCCGTGTTACAGTCCGGCGCATTGTGCCGAGCATTGTTTATCCGGAACCACCTGAGGATCTGCGGAGCGGGCGGCTCGTGCGCTGTCTGCACTACTTCGGCGCGGGCGCCATCATGGCGTCGGTCACGATCGGATCGGGCGAGACGCTCTTCGCCTCGCGCGAGGGCGCGCTCTTCGGCTACACGCTCATCTGGTGTTTCACGGCCGGCGCGTTGTTCAAGATGATTCAGGTGTACGCGGCGATGCGGCACATGACGCTCACCGGCGAACATCCAATGACGCACTGGGGCGTGATGCCCGGGCCGAAGAACTGGGTGCCCTGGACGATGGGGCTGCTCAGCATCTTCTGCTTTCCGTTCTGGATGTCGGGGCTGCCGCTCCTGCTCGGCAACGTCATCAACTGGGTCGGCGGCGTGACCGGACCGACCGATCACCTCGTGGCCCTCGCGCGCATCTGGGGCTCGATCAGTATCGTCACGGTCATCATCGCGACGTGGATCCAGTCCTACGGCGCGCTCGAGAAAGTACAGACGGCGATCGTCTTCGTCCTGCTCGCGTGCGTGCTCCTGGCCGTCGCCGCGGCGAGGCCGGATCTGCCGGCCACGATCATCGGGACGCTCGTACCCATTGCGCCGCGGCACTACGAGCCGTGGGTGGCGTCGGCGTATCCCGCGATTGTCGCGCGCCCGCCGTGGGTCGAGATCGTCGCGGCGCTCGGCGCTATCGGCGGCGGCACGTACGACTATCTCGGCTACGTGAGTCTGTTGCGAGAGAAAGGCTGGGGCGCCATCGGGCTTCACGCCGATCCCCGCGCCATTCGTCCGGTCGCGGATGCCGGCACGCTGCCGATCGACACGTCCGCGGCGCGCGCCACGTCGTGGATCGTCGGCCCGCTGCGGCCGGCCCGTCGGATTCGTGGC
>CALFMR010000517.1 GCA_937880585.1 uncultured Acidobacteriota bacterium | reverse complement strand
GTCTCGGCCCAGCCGAGCGCGAGCGCGAGCAGAAGCGTGTTGCGCGCGGGGACGTAGGTGGACGGGATATCAGTCGCGTCGAGCGGCCGGTCCTTCGGGATCGCGCCGTCGCCAACGAGCGCGGATCCGCCGAAGGCCGCGAGATCGACGTCGAGCTCGACGTGCCGGGCGAGGCCGAGCGCGCGGGCGACGCGGCGCGCGGCCTCGATCTCGACGGCGTGCGTCTGGCCGTAGCGCACCGTCAGTCCGTACAGCTCCCAGCCCTCGCGCGCGGCGAGCGCCGCCGCGGTCGTCGAGTCCAGTCCGCCTGACAACAGGACGATGGCGCGACCCGCCATCACACGCCCCGCGTTTCCGGCGTCCAGATGTACTTGTGCGCCTGGATCTGGAGCCGCGCGGGGACGTGCGCGTCGAGCATCCAGCGCGCAAGGACGTCAGGCGCGAGCTGGCCGTGCACGGGCGAGAACAGCAGCGCGTGGACGCGGCCCGCGAGATCGTGGCGCGCGAGCACGTCGACCGCGTAGTCGAAGTCCGCGCGATCCTGGATGACGAACTTCACTTCGTCGTGCGCGGACAGTTGATCGAGGTTCGGCCAGTGCATCCGCTCCGCTTCGCCGCTCGCGGGACACTTCACGTCCACGATCGCCACGACCTCATCCGGCACGTCATCGATCGGCATGTGCCCGCCCGTCTCGAGCAACACCGTATACCCGTCGTCGATGAGACGCTGCATCAGGTCGTGAACCTCGCGCTGGAGCAGCGGCTCGCCGCCCGTGATCTCGACGAGCCGGCACCCGCACGCGCCGACGTCCGCGACGATGTCGTCAATCGCCATCTTCTGCCCGCCGGTAAAGGCATACGGCGTGTCGCACCAGGAGCAACGCAGGTTGCAGGCCGTGAGCCGCACGAACACGCACGGCTCGCCCGCATAGGTCGACTCGCCCTGGATGGACAGATAGATCTCGCTGACGGTGAGCATGTGAAAAGATTCTGACAGGGATCAGGGGGCAGGGCGGCAGAACGCGGGGGATTCTGGAGCCCTGGGCCTTCAGGCCCAGGGGGAACCAGGAACCGCGGGGCATTCGTGTCCCCCGAGCCTGAAGGCTCGGGGCTCCGCAACCCCTGCGCCCTGATCCCTGACCGCGCTTTTCCGCCCCTACCTCAGCGTCACATTCTTCAGCATGTCCGCGCGCTCGATGCGGTCGACGACGGGCATGCCGCTGATGACCTGGCCGACGACGACGTGTTTGCCGTCGAGACCGGGGTCGGCGACTTTCATGATGTAGAGCTGGCTGTCGGCGAACTTCGGATCGCCGCCGTGCGCGAGGCCGACGGCGCCGCGGATGTGCTTGTGGCTCGAAAACTCAGCCACGCCAATCGGATTGCCGCTGTTGCCCGTGCCCCACGACGCCTGCGTCCGCATGCTGCGCGTGCCCGGATCGCCGAACTGGACGAGGCCGCGCTCGACGCGATGGAACCGCTGACCGCGGTAGAAGCTGCGTTTGATGAGCGCCACGATGTGCGCCACGCTTTTCGGCGCGTCCTTCTGGAAGAGCTCGATCTCGATCGTGCCCTTCACCGTCTCGATGACCATGATCGGATCGCCCGGTGTCGCCGGACGCGCCGGGCCGCGCTGAGCGCCGGCTGGCACGGCCGCCATGGCCGCGAACAAACAGGCGAGGAGAAGTCGTCGCATCGTTCACCGTCCTTGCTGCACGACGCCAATCCTCGGACAGAGCGGCGCCACGACGCAAGCGGCGCATCGCGGATACACGGGCCGGCAGACGTTTTGCCCCCAGGTGACGAGACACAGGTTGACGCGCGCCCACCAGCGCCGCGGGACCGCCTTGTAAAGCGCCTGCTCGGTCGCCTCGGGCTGCCGCGTGTGCACCCAGCCGAGCCGGTTCGCAATGCGGTGGACGTGCGTGTCGACGCAGATGTTGTCGCGCGACGCGTGCGAAAGGATCAGCACGAGATTCGCCGTCTTGCGGCCGACGCCCGGAAGCGTCAGGAGCTCCTCCATCCGATCGGGCACGCGGCCGCCGTAGCGGTCGACGAGCTGGCGGCACGCCTCGCGCACGTGCTGCGCCTTCACGCGATAGAAGCTGACCGGATAGATGAGCCGTTCGATGCGCGCGGCGGACAACGCGGCCATCGACCGCGGCGTGCGCGCCACGCGAAACAGCCGCGTCGACGCCGCGTGCGTCACCGCATCCTTCGTCTGCGCCGACAGCATCGTCGCAATGAGCACGCGAAAGGGATCCTTGCGGCTCGCGGTGCTGATCTTCTCCACGGCGAGATCGTCCATCCCGCGGATCGCGCGGGCCATACGCGCAAGGATGGTGGCTGGGCGGACTGAAGACGCTCGGAGCCCTGGGGCTTCAGCCCCAGGGGGAAACCTGGAACCGGACCGGGATCGTGTTGGTTCCCCTGGGCCTGAAGGCCCAGGGCTCCGCGAACGCCGCGTCTTCATTACCTGATCTCAGTCAAAGCCGGCTGGCCGCCGAGCACCGCGACCACGTTCTTCGCCGCGAGCTCCGCCATGGCGCGGCGCGTGTCCGATGTCGCGCTGCCGATGTGCGGGGTGAGGACGACGTTGTCGAGGCCGAGAAGATCGGCGTGGACGTTCGGTTCGCGCTCGAAGACGTCGAGCGCGGCGCCGGCGATGAGGCCGTCCTTCAGCGCCCAGGCCAGCGCTTCTTCGTCGATGACCGGGCCGCGAGCCGTGTTGATGAGGTACGCCGTCCGCTTCATGCGCGCGAGCGCGCGGCGATCGATCAAATGCCGCGTGTCGGGGCGCAGCGGGACGCTCACCGACAGGACGTCGGACGAGACGAGCAGCTCGTCGAACGACACGACCGGATGACCGTCGATCGTCGTCTCGTCGCGATGCCGGCCGAAGGCGACCGTCATGCCGAATGCCGCGGCGCGCGCGGCCACGGCGCGGCCAATCCGGCCCGGACCGAGAATACCGAGTTGCTTGCCGGCGAGCTCGGTGCCGGTCATGAAGTCGAACGACCAGCCGGTCCAGCCCTTCCGCCGGATGAGCCGATCGCCTTCGACGAGCCGCCGCGCGACGGCGAGAATCAGCGCCCACGTGAACTCCGCGACCGAGTTCGTCAGCACGTCCGGCGTGTTCGTGACGACGACATGATGGTCGCGCGCCGCAGCCAAGTCGATGTTGTCGAATCCGACGGCGACGTTCGCCACGACCTTCAACGACGGTCCCGCGGCATCGAGGAGCGCGGTGTCGATCTTGTCGGTCAGCATCGAGACGAGCGCCGCCCGTCCGGCCACCGCCTGGCGCAACGCCACCGCATCGGGCGAGGAGTCCAACACGTGCACATCCCCCGCCGTCTTGAGCAGCGCCACCGCGGACGCCGGCAACCGGCGGGTCACGAGGATCGAGGGTCTGGGCATAGGGCAAGTGAGAAGTTAGAAGACAGAAGCCAGAAGACAGAAGTGCCAGAAGAACAAGTTAGAAATTCGAAGCCGGAAGCCAGAAGTTCACACTGAAGCCGAACGCGCGGCCGCGCCCCAGAACCCACTTCTGGCTTCTGGCTTCCCACTTCTAACTTCCCTCGCACGCGCAGGGAGGGAGCGCGCGCGTCAGTGTCCGTGGCTCTTGCAGTACCCGCAGTGATCGCACGCGACGCCCGGCTCGATGACGCACGCGTCGCCGCCGTTGACGACGGTCACGTAGGTCGCGTGGCTCGGGTGATCGCGGAACGACCCGATCGGCGCCGGACGAGGCGCCGCGGCGATCGGTGCGCCAGCCAGTCCCGCTCCGAGACGACGCGTCAGGGCGTCGTGAATGCGTGCGCGCAGTTCGTCGTCGTTCATGCGCGATGTCCCGCCGGCGGCGCCGGCTCTTCAATCGTCACGCGGTCGACGATGCCGACAATCGCGGCATCGACCGGCGCGGCGCGGCGGCCGAGCGCGGCACCCGCCGCGCGGCCTTCAATCACGACCAGCACGCGCTCGCCGACACCCGCGCCAACCGAGTCAATCGCGAGCAGCGGCGTGCCGCGCGGTCCGTCCTCGAGCGTGAGCGGCTGGACGAGCAGAAGCTTCGCGCCCGCGAGCTTGCCGTGCTTCTGCGTCGCCACGAGCGTGCCGACGACCTTCCCGATCAGCACGCGCGGCCTCCAGCGCCGGTCACTCCATGTCCCATCGATCGACGATGCCGACGACGCACGCGTCGACCGGCACTTCGTCGGGCAGGAACGGGAACGACGCCTCGCGGCCGCGGACGAAGAAGACGTGCTCGCCAACGCCGGCACCCGTGGCGTCGGCGGCCACGACCGTGCGTCCCGCATTCTGACGATCGGGCGCAATCGGCTGCAGGACGAGCAGCTTGTGTCCATCGAGCGCGGCGTCCTTCACGGTCGCCACGACGTCGCCGATGACGCGCGCGAGATGCACCGGCTTACTTCCCGACCTCGACGTGGTCGACAATGCCGACGATCGCCGCATCGACGGGACAATCCTTCAACCCGGCGGCCATGCGCGCGGAACTGCCGCTCACGATGAGCACCGTTTCGCCGACCCCGGCGTCGACGGTGTCGACCGCCACGAGGTAATTGCCCTCCGGCTTGCCGGACGGATCCATGGGACGGGCGACGAGCAGCTTGCTGCTGACGAGCCGTTCGTCCTTGCGCGTGGCGACGACGGTGCCGACGACGGTGGCGAGGAGCATGAGAAAAGCGTCCGGCCGGGGCCGGGGCGCGCGCGACCTAGCTCTTGGCGGCCTTGCCGATGGGCAGCACGTCCTCGAGGTTCGCGTGCGGACGCGGAATGACGTGGACCGAGACGAGCTCGCCCACACGGCGCGCCGCGGCGGCGCCCGCATCGGTCGCCGCTTTGACGGCCGCGACGTCGCCGCGCACGATGGCGGTCACGTACCCGGCGCCGATCTTCTCCCAGCCGACGAGCGACACTTTGGCGGCCTTGACCATGGCGTCGGCCGCCTCGATCATGGCGACCACCCCCTTCGTCTCGACCATTCCGAGCGCCTCACCCATTGGAACGCCTCCCGGCAGACCGATCAGGCCTGCACGATCTCTTTGACGACGTCCTCGCTGAGCGACGTCAGTTGCGCGTATGTTAGCCGAATCTCCCCACCCGTACCTACGGCCGCCGCGACGCCGCGCGCCACGCTCGTGTCGGGCACGAGCCGCTCGCCGGGCGAGGACGGCGCGACGACGACCTGGCAGCTCGCCGCATCGCCGTCGGCACCAGCCGGCATGGTCGCCGGATCGGGACAGACGGGCGCGGGCGACGCAATGCCGTAGCGATCGCGGAGTCCCTGCAGGCGATCGACTTCCTCGCGCGAGAGCAGACGCTCGCGGCCAAGCATGCGCGCGACGAGGCTGATGCGCGCGAAGTGCTCGATCGTCTCCATCTTGTAGTAGGCCGCGAACAGATCCTTGCCGAGCGCGAGCGCGCCGTGATTGGCGAGCAGCAGCCCGTCGTGCGCCTTGACGAGCGGCGCGACGGCCTCGGCCAGTTCGGGCGTCGACGGCGTCCCGTAATCCGCAATCGGAATACTCCCGAGCGTCGTCACGACTTCCGCGAGGACGGCGCGATCGAGCGGGATGCCGGCCACGGCGAACCCCGTCGACAGCGGCGGATGCGAGTGGACGACGGCGCCGATGTCCGGCCGCTCGCGATAGGCGACCAGGTGCATCAGCGCCTCGGACGACGGCTTGCGCCCTGGCGCGCCTTCGATGACGCGGCCGTCGAGATCGGTGACGACCATCATGTCCGGCGTCATGAAGCCCTTCGACACGCTCGCCGGCGTCATGAGCAGACGATCGGGCCCGACGCGCACGCTGATGTTGCCGTCGTTCGAGGCGACGAAACCGCGCTGCCAAAGCCTGCGGCCAATTTCGACAATCGCGTCACGGAGCTCGGCGAGGTCAGCGGAGGGCATGGGTCAGGGAAATTGTAGCTTGAGGGAAGAGCGCGTGTCGGTTCCTGGTTCCGGGGTTCAAGGTTCCCCGGGTTCTGGTTCCGGGTTCTGTCGAGGGTTCCGGGTTCCCGGGTATCGGGTTCGGGGAGCGGGCGTGCGGGCGGGCTGCGCTGTCTCGGCGCCGCCCGTTGCCCGGTTCCAGGTTTCAGGTTCGTCTGCGAGGCTTTTCGCGCGTCACGGGGCCAGCTTCGGGTCACAGCCGGAACCCGGAACCCTCGCGAACCCGGCACCCGGAACCAAGAACCCGGGAACCCGGAACCCCAGAGAACCCCGGAACCCGAACCCTGGAACCCTGAACCCAGGAACCCGGAACCGACATGATTTTGCATCAAGCGCTATATGATCGCTTGAGTCCGATGGCTGTCTCGCGTGACTCCCTGGCGTTCGGTCTCTCCGGTATCCTTTTCGGTCTGCTCGTCGGGTGGATCATTGGCGCGCAGCACGCCGAGGGCACGGCGCCGCCCACGCCCGCGCCTGTCGCGACCACCGCTTCCGCTCCGGCGCAGCCGCAGGATCAGCAGCAGGTCCAACAGCCAGCGCCCGAGCCGCTCGACGCGTCGCGGGTCACGGCGCTCCAACAGCAGGCGTCGGCCGAGCCGTCCAATAGCCAGGTCCGCGCCGATCTGGGAAACCTGTATTTCGACGCGCAGCGGTACGGCGACGCGGCGCAGTGGTATGAGGCCGCGCTGAAGCTCAATCCGCGCGACGTCAACGTCAGCACGGATCTCGCCGTCTGCTACTACCAGACGAACCAAGTCGATCGCGCGCTCACGCAGCTCGACCATTCACTCTCGATCGATCCGCGCCATCTCAAGACGCTGTTCAACCAAGGCCTGATTCGCGCGTTCGGCAAGCAGGACCTCGCCGGCGCGGCCGAGTCGTGGCGGAAGGTCGTGGCGATCGCGCCCAACAGCGAAGAAGCGAAACACGCGCAGCAGGGGCTCGACGGGATCGAGTCCGCGGGCCATCCGCAACCGGGCGCGAACGGAGGCGGGACGGGGTCGTGACGCTCATCGTCTGGATCATCCGCGTCCTGCTGCTCTCGCTCATCATCCGGATTATCGTGAGCGCGTTCACGACGCGTGCGCCGCGCCGGCAGGCCGCGGCGCGCGGCCGGACACCGCGCGAACGGCTCGGCGGACGCCTCGTCCGCGACCCTCAGTGCGGCACCTACGTCGTCGAGTCGAACGCGGTCACGGTCGGTTCAGGCGCAACGGCGACGCACTTCTGTTCGAAGAGCTGCCGCGACGCCTGGCTGCGCGCGCACGGGGCACAACCGGCACACTGACCGGGCTGGTGTCTGACAGGTCGCGAGCTAGAATGTCGCGATGAAAATCGCGACGCTGTCCGCGTTCGCCGCTCTGTTCGTCGCGCCGATTGCCGTCGTCATCGCCCAAGGCAACGACAACGCCGACCATCAGGCGATGCTGGCCGAGCTGCACATCACCTCGCCGTTGCGTCCTGGCCCGGCGGGCCGCCTGAACCCGGACGGCAGCGCGCCGCCCAACTTCGCCAACTACGACGAGAGCAAGGCGACTGCGAAGTCGCGCGTGCCTTCCCTGCTCGTCATGAATGACGGCCGCACGATCACCACGCCGGCGATGTGGGCGCAGCGCCGCAAGGAGCTGTTCGAGATCTTCGATCGCGAGATCTACGGCCGCGTGCCGGACGCCGCGAAGACGATCAAAGTGACGTGGGAGGTCGCAAGCACGACGCAGGACGCGAGCGGAGCGATCCCGACGATCACGCGCGCGCTCGTCGGTCACGTCGATCCGACGTACTATCCGGCGATCACCGTGGACATCATGGCGTCGGTCACCACACCGGCCAACGCCGCGGGCAAAGTGCCCGTGATCATCCAATGGGGCGGCGGCGCGCCTGGCGGCGGCCGAGGCAGGCCTGGCCCTCCGGGCGCGACACCGCCTCGGCGTGCGCCGGTGTTCTGGCAGCAGGAGGCGCTCGCGCGCGGCTGGGGCTACGGCAGTCTCAGCGCGACGAGCATCCAGCCCGACGCCGGCGGCGACAACCTGACGAAAGGCATCATCGGCCTCATCAACAAGGGCGAGCGACGGAAGCCCGACGACTGGGGCGCGCTTCGCGCATGGTCGTGGGGCGCGAGCCGGTTGATGGATTACCTCGAGACGGACGCGCTCGTCGACGCCAAGCAGGTCGCGCTCGAAGGCCACTCGCGGTACGGCAAGGCCACGATGGTGACGCTGGTGTACGAGCCGAGGATTCTGACCGGCTTCGTCAGCTCGTCAGGAGAAGGCGGCGCGAAGCTCTGGCGTCATCTCGTCGGACAGTCCGTCGAGAGCCTTGCGAACGCCGGCGAGTACTACTGGATGGCGGGCAATTTCATCCGCTACGGCGGACCGCTCACGGTGGACGATCTGCCGATCGATCAGCACCAGTTCATCGCGCTCGTCGCGCCGCGTCCGATCTTCATCAGCGGCGGCGAATACATCGAAGGCAACGGCGTGCCCGGCACGAACAGCCGCTACAGCCTCGAGGATTGGCAGGACACGCCGGGCACCTTCATGGCCACGGCCGGCGCGAGCCCCGTGTGGAAATTGCTCGGCAGGAAACCGCTGAGCAACACGGCGCTCGGATTGAGCTTCGATGACGTTCCGGATCCGATCGCGATCAAGGCGAAGATGCCACCGCCGCTCACACCGTTGATCGACGGCGACATCGCCTTCCGCCAGCACGACCAGGGCCACACCGACGTGCCGAACTGGCCCACCTTCATCGAGTTCTGCAGCCGCTACTTCCATTCGCCTGGAGTCAGGCGCTGAGTGCCCTCAGATAGTCCGTCACGGCCTGCTCCAGGCCGACCCAGAGCGCATGGGTGATGAGGGCGTGGCCGATCGAGACCTCGTCGAGAAACGGCAGCGTGCGGAAGAGCTGCAGGTTCTCGAGGTCGAGGTCGTGGCCCGCGTTCACGCCCAAGCCGAGCTCGTGCGCGAGCGTCGCCGCGTCGGCGTAGCGGGCGAAACTCGCGCGGCCTTCGGCGGGACCCGCGTCGTAGGCGCTGGCAAAGGGCTCGGTGTACAGCTCGACGCGATCCGCGCCGAGCGACGCGGCCCATCGCACGGACTCGGGCACTGGATCGATGAACAGACTCACGCGCACGCCGGCCTTGCGCAGCGCCGAGACGACGCCACCCAGTGCCGCCGACGACGTCGTCGCCGGCCAGCCGGCTTGACTGGTGATCTCGCCGGGCGCGACGGGCACGAGCGTGCACTGCGCGGGCCGAACCTGGTGCACGAGATCGAGAAACGATTCGCGCGGATCGCCCTCCATGTTGAACTCGATCCGCTGTCCATCACTCGCCGGCCGCCGCCTGAGCAGCGCCGCGATGTCGAGCACGTCCTGACGCCGAATGTGCCGTTCATCCGCGCGCGGATGAACGGTAATCCCCGGCGCGCCGGCGGCGAGACAGATCTCGACCGCCTGCAGCACGCTGGGTTCAGTGCCGCCGCGCGAGTTTCGGAGGGTGGCGATTTTATTGACGTTGACGGATAAGGCGATCATCTTCTTCGCAACGGCGCGGGGCTGGCCTGACAGTGTCATCACGGCGCTCGGCAGTCATCTTTTTTGCAATGCGCTGGGGCCCCACCCCCAGCGCTACGGCGCTTCGGCGCCCTCGCTTCGCTCGGGGCCTCGCGGTATCAACTTTTTTGGTCTGTGTCTGCTTCTTCACCCTTCGCGATCTTCGCGGCTTCGCGTGACTAACTTGCTTCCCCCAGCGCCTTTTTCGCGGCATCCGCGATCTCATTGGCCCAGGTCTGCACGGCTGTCTGATCCTCGCCCTCGATCATGATGCGGAGGAGCGGCTCGGTGCCCGAGTAGCGGATGAGGACGCGGCCGCGGCCGTCCAGTTTGGATTCGACGCCGGTAATGACGTGCTGAATCGCGGGCACGGACGCGACGGGCGTGCGTTCGCGGACGCGCACGTTCACGAGCGTCTGCGGATACGTCACGAGCTCACGCGCCAGATCGCCGAGCTCGCGCCCCGTGTCCGCCATCACCGCGAGTACGGCGAGCGCGGTGGCCAGGCCGTCGCCGGTCGGCAGGTGGCTGGCGAGGATCACATGCCCGGACTGCTCGCCGCCGATCACGTAGCCACCCTGCACCATCGCGTCCATCACGTACTTGTCGCCGACAGGCGCGCGTAACAGGCGAATGCCGTGTTTGCGCAGCGCGATCTCGAGGCCGATGTTGCTCATCACCGTCGCGACGACGGTGTCGCCCGCGAGGCGGCCGGCGCGCTGTTCGGCGAGCGCGAGGATCAGCATCATCGCGTCGCCGTCGACGATGCGGCCGGACGCGTCGACGAGAATGACGCGGTCGCCGTCACCGTCGAACGCGAGTCCGAGCCGGCAGCCTTCAGCGACGACGAGCGCAGCCAGCCGCGCGGGATGCGTGGACCCGCACTCCAGGTTGATGTTCCGTCCGTCGGGCCCGTCGCCCATGGCGACCACGTGGAAGCCGAGCCGCTCGAGGACGCGCCGCGCGGTCGCGACCGTCGCGCCGTTGGCCATGTCGACGGCAATCCGCGCACCGGACAAACCGCCGGGCGCCGGCAGCAGCCGCGCGACATGCTCGAGATACGCGTCGACGAGCGCTTCGTTGGATGTAGGTTCAGCGGGCCGGTCCGACGCGCTCCAACCGGCGTCGGCAATCACGGCCTCGACGTCGCGTTCGGCCTCTTCGCCGAACTTCTCGCCGCGGCCGGAGAACACCTTGATGCCGTTGTCCGCGTACGGATTGTGCGACGCCGACAGCACGACGCCGAGATCGAAGTCGAGTGCGCCGGCCAGATACGCGACGGCCGGCGTCGGCGCGACGCCGATGCTCGTCAGCACCGCGCCCTCGCCCGCCGCGCCGCGCGCCAGCTCGCGCGCGATCCATTCGCCCGACTCGCGCGTGTCGCGGCCGATCACGAGGCGCGTCGGCCGCCCGAGCGGGTGCGCGCGCACGATGGCCGCGCCGATGCGCGCGATGGTCGGCGCGTCGAGCGGCCATTCGCCCGCGACGCCGCGGACGCCGTCTGTCCCGAACAGTCTCGTACCGCCGCTCATCGGCCGGGCGCTCCCGTCGCGGGAGCCGGTGCGGCGGACGGCGCGGGCGACAGCGTGGGATCGGCACGCGCGATGTGCACGGTCACGCGCACCATGCGCGGCTCGCGCAGCCGGAGCTCGGCGTCGGCCACACCGACGCCGACATCCTCGACGACGTCACTCACCCGGCCATCGATCGACACACGCGAAGTCACCACGGAGATCACGTCCTTCAGCCGGCTCTCGGGACCGACGACCACCACGGTCTTCGGCTCGACGTCGACGCTCGTCACCACGTACCCGGGCGCCGGCTGACCGTCGATCGTCGGATGGACCTCGGCGTCGACCTGGCCGGACTTCTCGAGCGTGACCGTCACCGTGCCCGGGTCGATCTGTAACACCTCGACACCGAGCGGCGCCACCACCTCGTCGATGCGCAGCGGAATCAGGTTCGTCCCCGAATGCGCGTCGCCGAGATCGACGATGACCCGCAGCGCGCCGGGATCGAGCGCGCTCACCTGGTTGTCGACGCCGCGCACCTGCACGTTCACTTCATCGACCTGGTCGCCCGTCATCTGAAGCGGCTGCGGGATGTTGCTGTAAGACAGCGGCACGAGCACGCGGCGCTCGATCTGATGGCCGCTCACCGTCAGCCACAGCAGCGTGCCGAGCGCGAGCGCGACGATCTTGAGCCCGAGATGGCGGAACGGATGCCACGCCATTACGCGTCGACCTCGACCGCCGGTTCGTCCACCGTGTCTTTCCGCTGCAGAATCAGCACCTTCAGCCGCTCGCGCAGGTCGTCGGTCGACAGCCAGCGCGTGAGCTGGCCTTCAGTCGCGACCGAGATCTCGCCGCGCTCCTCGGAGACAATCACCGCCACGGCGTCCGACTCCTCGGTGAGCCCAATCGCCGCGCGGTGCCGCGTGCCCAAATCGCGGTCAAGCCGCGGGCTGACCGTGAGCGGCAGAAAGCACGCGGCCGCGGCGATCCGCTCTTCCGCGATGATCACGGCGCCGTCGTGCAGGGGCGTCGACGGCTGCAAGATCGTCGTGAGCAGGTCGTAGCTGACGGCGGCGTCGATCGGGATGCCGCTCTCGATGAAGTTGCGCAGCCCGATCTCGCGCTCGAAGACGATGATCGCGCCGACGCGCGCCTTGGCCAGCATGCCGGCGGCCGTGATGACTTCCTCGAGCGTCGCGGCCGTCCG
>CALFMR010000516.1 GCA_937880585.1 uncultured Acidobacteriota bacterium | reverse complement strand
TGGTACAGCGCGTTCAGGACCTCGGCGGTGACCGGCTCGTCTCGCGCGACGCGCTCGTGCGCTGCGAGTTCGAAATCGGCGAAGAGCACCTGCGTGTAGAACGTGCTCGTGATGTTGTCGATGGCGTGCTGCAGGAGCACGATCCGCTCGCTCGGGTCGGTCGCTTCGGCCAGCAGGTGCTCGAGCAGCAGCGCCTCGCTCAGCGTCGACGGGATCTCGGCGATGAAGATCGTGTAGTCCGAGTAGACGAACGGCTGCCGCTCGTGCGCGAGCATCGTGTGCATCGAGTGGCCCATCTCGTGCGCCAGCGTGAACACGTCGTCGAGCGTCTCGGCCCAGTTGAGCAGCATGTACGGATGGACGCCGTAGACCGGCGCCGAATACGCCCCGCTGCGCTTGCCTTCGTTTTCGTAGACGTCAATCCACCGGCCGCCGAAGCCCTGCCGCATCCGCGCCTGGTACGGCTCGCCGAGCGGCGCGACCGACGAAACGATGCCGTCGAGGGCGCCTGCGTAGTCGTACCGCCGCGTCCACTCGATGAGCGGGATCGAGAAGTCGTACGGGCAGTACCGATCGAGCCCGAGCGCCCGCCGCCGCAGCCGATGGTACCGCTGGAGCGGCTCGACGCCCGCGCGCGTCGCCTGAATCAGGTTGTCCACGACGCTCCGCGGGATGTTGTTGCCGTGCAGCGCGGCATCGAGCGTCGTCTTGTAGCCGCGGGCGCGCGCGTGGAACCAGTCGCGCTGGCAGATGCCGTGATAGAGCGTCGCGTAGGTGTTCAGGCTCGCGGCGTACGTGCCGTAATGGCCGAGAAACGCCGTACGGCGATCGGCCTGGTTGCGGTTGGTCGCGAGCACGGCGCGGTACTGGCCGTAGGACAGGCGCACGGTCTCGCCGGTCGATAGAGTCGCCTCGGGGAATTTCGCGTCGGCGGTTGCGAGCGCCTGATAGGCCTCGCCTGGCGCGGACGAAATCCGCGACGACAGCGAGAGCAGCGCTTCGCCGCGTTCGTCGAGGACGTGCTCCTGCTGGCGGTACACCTCTTCGATCGCGAAACGATAGACGGCCAGCCGCGCGTTTGCGGCCATCCACGCCTGCACGGTCGCGAGCGGGATCGCGAGCAGCTCGGGATTGAACCACGACGTCGCCTGCTGCCAGCGCGCCATGAGCGCCTGCACCTGCTGCTTGCGGGCGTTCACGCTGTTGTCGCGCTGGTCCTCGTCGTACTTGAGGGATGGATAGAAGTAGACGGTGTAGGCAAGCTGGCCGAGCCGATCGTTCAGCTCATAGGCGCGAAGCAGCGCGTCAGCGCCCTTGCCGAGCGTGCCTTTGAGGGCCGCGTACTCGCCGATGCCCTGCTCGAGCGTCGTGAGTGCCTTCTCCCACGCCGACCAGTCCGGATAAATGTCGGCCAGGTTCCACTTGTGCGCGTCATCGATATCCGCGCGCGTCCGCCGAGTCGCCGTCTCCGTCATGAAGGAATCATAGCGGTACGGCTTTTTCAGTGTTCGTGTCTTCCCTTGATCCACATCGCCGCCGTGTCCAGCGCGGCGTCGAGTAGCGGCTGGTCGGCTTTGTTCCGGCCGCGTTCGAGGGAGTGGTCGCCGCCCTCGGCGAGCCAGAGCGTGGCCTCGTCGAGCGTCGAGGCGACCGCGCGCATTTCGTCGGGCGTGGCGAACGGATCGCGCGTGCCTTGAAGGAAGAGCACCGGGCAGAGGAGCGACGGGAGATGGGTGTCGCGCCGGTCGTCGGGACGGCCGGGCGGGTGCAAGGGATAGCCGAAGCAGACGACGCCGGCTGGGTGCGGTGCGAGGCCGTCCTCGGCCGTGACCTGCGTGGCGATACGACCGCCCATCGACTTGCCGCCCGCGAAGAACGCGCGCGGCTGCAGGCCGGCCGCCGCGGTCTGCCAGATGGCGTCGCGCCACGCGTCGACGAACGCGGCTTCGAGCGCTGGCCCGCGGTCGGGAGCTCGGCGTCCGGCCGCCATGTAGGGGAAGTCGAACGTGTAGACCGCCACCTGCCGCGCGACGAGTCCCCCGGCGACGCGCTGCATCCAGGGGTGACGCTCGCCGGCCCCGGCGCCATGCGCGAGGACGAGGAGCGGGGCATCGAGCGGCGAGGCGGCGTGGAGCGGCACGCGGGGGATTGTAGCCGCACGGCCGCCTCGGGTTGTCTTCAGATATCCACGAATGTAGATTTATAGATGTGAAGGAAGCGTCCGGCCTGCTGCGGCTCCTCGGCGACGAGGTCCGCCTGCGCCTGCTGCGCGCGCTGTCGCAGGACGCACTGAACGTCTCGGAGCTCACCGCGATCCTCGGCATCGCCCAGTCCGGCGTGTCGCGGCATCTCGGCCTCCTCCGCAAGGCCGGCCTCGTCGTCGAGGAACGCGGCGGCGCGTTCACGTGGTACCGGCTGGCCGAACCCGCCTCGCCGGCTGACGCACGCAGTCCGCTCTGGACGTGGCTCCACGCGGAATTCGACCGCGCGGCCGCCGACGCGGCCGCCGACGATGCGCGGCTGGCCGAGGTGCGGCGGGTGCGGCAGGAGAGCTTCCTCGCGCATGGCGTCGAGCGCGAGCGCGGCCAGTTCGTGCCGGGCCGGAGCTGGGCGGCGTGGGCGCGCGCGCTCGGCCTGCTGCTGCCGCCTCTCGACGTCGCGGATCTCGGCTGCGGCGAAGGCTACCTGACGATTGAAGCGGCCCACTGGGCCCGGCGCGTCGTCGCCGTCGATCGCTCGGCGGCGGCGCTCGCACGCGGCCGTGAGATGGCGCGCCGGCGCAAGGTCGCGAATATCGTCTGGAAGCGCGGCGAGCTCGAGCGCGTGCCGCTCGCCGCTGCGTCGGTGGATCTCGTCCTGCTGTCGCAGGCGCTGCACCACGCGGAACGCCCCGAAAAGGCCCTCGCCGAAGCGTGCCGCATCCTGCGGCCGGGCGGCCGTGTGCTCATCCTCGACTTGCGCGAACACGCGCAGGCCTGGGTCCGCGCGAAGCTCGGCGACCGCTGGCAGGGATTTGCCGACACGCACCTCTGCCAGACGCTCGGCGACGCGGGCTTTACTGACGCCGTCATTCGCACCGGCGCCCGTCGCACCGGCGACCCGTTCGTCGTCATCATTGCCGCGGCCACGAAACCGGCGGCTTCATCGCATGTGCCGGCTGTGCCGGCCAGGGCGCCGCGCGCGCGGCGCGCCTCGAAGGGAAGGATCTCGGAACGCTCATGACGTCTCGTGCCGCACTCGATCACCTGCTCGCCAATCGCATCGCCATCCTCGACGGGGCCATGGGCACCATGATTCAGCGCTACCGCCTCGAGGAGCGCGACTTCCGCGGCGATCGGTTCGTCGATCACGATCAGGATCTGAAGGGGAACAACGACGTCCTCGTGCTCACGCGTCCGGACGTCGTGCGCGCGATTCACCGCCAGTATCTCGAGGCCGGCGCGGACATCATCGAGACGAACACGTTCAACGCCAACGCCATTTCGCAGGCCGATTACGGGCTGCAGGCGCTGATCTACGAACTGAACCTCGAGGGCGCGCGCGTCGCGCGGGCGGCGGCCGACGAGGCGACGGCGCGCAATCCCGAACGGCGCCGCTTCGTCGCCGGCTCGATTGGCCCGACCAACCGCACGCTGTCGATCTCGCCCGACGTGAACGACCCGGCGTTGCGCGCGACGACCTTTGACGAGATGCGCGAGGCCTATGTCGACCAGGCGCGCGGCCTCATCGAGGGCGGCGTCGATCTGCTGATTCTCGAGACGATTATCGACACGCTCAACACGAAAGCGGCCATCGTCGCGATCCAGGACGTGCAGGCCTCGCTCGGCGTCGAGCTGCCGCTCATGATCTCGGTGACCGTCACCGACCGCAGCGGCCGGACGCTCGCGGGCCAGACGCTCGATGCGTTCTATCTCGCGATCGAGCACGCGCGGCCGTTCACGGTCGGCATCAACTGCGCGCTCGGCGCGGCCGAGATGCGGCCGTATCTGGCCGAGCTCTCGCGTATCGCGACGTGCTGGACGCACGCCTATCCGAATGCCGGGCTGCCGAACGCGTTCGGTGAATATGACGAGTTGCCGGACGCCACGGCGGCGCACCTCCGCGACTTCGCGGAGAGCGGCTTCGCGAACATCCTCGGCGGCTGCTGCGGCACCACGCCGGAACACATCACCGCGATCGCACGGGCGGTCGAAGGCGTGACGCCGCGACCACGCCCGTCAGCGACCACCGGCAACCGCGCGACGCGGCTGGCCGGGCTCGAGCCACTCATCATTTCCGCCGACAGCAATTTCCAGATGATCGGCGAGCGCACGAACGTCACCGGCTCCAAGCGCTTCGCACGCCTGATCAAGAACGACGAGTTCGCCGAGGCGGCTGCCGTCGCGCTCGACCAGGTCCGCGGCGGCGCCAACATGATCGACGTGAACGTCGACGAGGCGATGCTCGACTCCGAGCGCGCGATGACGACGTTCCTGAACTACATCGCGACCGAGCCCGAGATCGCACGCGTGCCCGTCGTCATCGACAGCTCGAAGTGGTCGGTCATCGAGGCCGGGCTGAAGTGCGTGCAGGGCAAGCCCGTCGTCAACTCCATCTCGCTGAAGGAAGGCGAGGCCGACTTCCTGCACAAGGCGAAGATCGTTCGCCAGTTCGGCGCCGCCGCGGTCGTCATGGCGTTCGACGAGACCGGGCAGGCGGACACGGTCGAGCGCCGCGTCAGCATCTGCCAGCGCGCGTATCGTCTGCTCACCGAGCAGGCCGGTTTCGACCCGACCGACATCATCTTCGACCCGAACGTCCTCGCGATTGCGACGGGCCTCGAGGAGCACAACAACTACGCGGTCGATTTCATCGAGGCGACGCGCATCATCAAGGCGACGTGCCCGGGCGTGAAGGTGAGTGGCGGCATCAGCAACCTCTCGTTCGCCCTGCGCGGCAACGACACGGTGCGCGAGGCGATGCACGCGGCGTTCCTCTACCGCGCCATCGAGGCGGGCCTCGACATGGGCATCGTCAATGCGGGTCAGCTCGCCGTGTACGCCGACATCCCGGCGGATTTGCTGGAGCACGTCGAGGACGTACTGTTCAACCGGCGCCCTGACGCGACCGAACGCCTCGTCGCGTTCGCCGACCAGGTCAAGGGCGTGGCGAAGACGCGCGAGTCGGACGCGTGGCGCGAGCTGCCCGTCGAAGCGCGGCTCTCACACGCGCTCGTTCACGGCGTCGTCGACTTCATCGAGGCCGACGCCGAAGAGGCGCGGCAGAAGCTGGGCCGGCCCATCCACGTCATCGAAGGCCCGCTGATGGACGGGATGAAGATCGTCGGCGATCTCTTCGGCGCGGGGAAGATGTTCCTGCCGCAAGTCGTCAAGAGCGCGCGCGCAATGAAGCGCGCGGTCGCGTACCTCGAGCCGTTCATGACGGAGGACGAAGCCGACGCGGCGCGCCAGACGACGGTCTCGGCCGGGCGGACGTCGGAGGGTCGCGTGCTGCTCGCGACCGTCAAGGGCGACGTCCACGACATCGGCAAGAACATCGTCGGCGTCGTGCTCGGCTGCAACAACTACGAGGTGATCGACCTCGGCGTGATGGTGCCGGTCGATCGCATCCTCGACGAAGCCGCCGCGCGCAAAGCGGACATCATCGGGCTGAGCGGCCTCATCACGCCGTCGCTCGACGAGATGGTCGTCGTGGCACGTGAGATGGAGCGCCGCCACGTCCAGACGCCGCTGCTCATCGGCGGCGCGACGACCAGCCGGCAACACACGGCTGTGAAGATCGCGCCGGAGTTCAGCGGACCAACCGTCCACGTGCTCGACGCGTCGCGCGCGGTGGACGTCGTGTCGAGCCTCCTGAGCGATCGCCAGCGCGACGGCTTCATCGCCGGCGTGCGCGCCGAGCAGGAGGAGTTGCGCGAGCGGTACGCCGGCCGGCGCGCGAAGACGCTGCTCACGATCGATGCCGCACGCGCCAACCACCTGAAGACCGACTGGGACACGCTGAAGATTCCCGTGCCCTGGTTCGTCGGCCGGCGCACGGCGACGCCGTCGATCGAAGAGCTCGTCCCGTTCATCGACTGGACGTTCTTCTTCTCGGCGTGGGAGCTGAAGGGCCGTTTCCCCGACATCTTCGATCACCCGCAGTACGGCGGTCCGGCGCGCGAGCTGTACGAGAACGCGCAGCAGGTGCTCGAGCGCATCATTCGCGACAAGCGCCTGACGCCGAGCGGCGTCTACGGCTTCTGGCCCGCCAACACTGACGGCGACGATATCGTCGTGTATAAAGACGACGCGCGGCGGATCGAGGTGGCGCGGTTCCACATGCTGCGGCAGCAGGAGCCGATTGCCGACGGCCGGCCGAATCGGTCGCTCGCCGACTTCGTCGCGCCCCGCGAGTCGCTCGCGCCCGACTATATCGGCGCATTCGCGGTGACGTCGGGCATCGGTCTCGATGCCGTGACGACGGAGTACGAGCGCGCGAAAGACGACTACAACGCGATCATCAGCAAGGCGCTGGCCGACCGGCTCGCGGAGGCGTTCGCCGAGTACCTGCACGCGCAGGCCAGGCACGATTGGGGCTACGCGCCAGACGAGCAGCTCTCGAGCGAGGATCTCATCGGCGAGAAATACCGCGGCATCCGGCCGGCGTTCGGCTATCCGGCCTGTCCCGATCACAGCGAAAAGACGACGCTGTTCTCGCTGCTGGAGGCGTCGGCGGCGGGCATCGAGCTGACGGAGTCGTTCGCGATGATGCCGGGATCGTCGGTGAGCGGCCTGTACCTCAGCCACCCGCAGGCGAAGTACTTCAACATCGGTCGGGTCGGCCGTGACCAGGTCGAAGACTACGCCGCGCGCAAGCGCGTGTCCGTCGAGCAAGCCGAGCAATGGCTCGCGCCGAATCTGGGGTACTGACGACGAAGAGCCTCACGCGAAGATCGCGGCCGCTATTTGGCTCGCTGCAGCGCGTGCACTCTTATCGCCCGGAACTCACTCCCCGCTGACCACTCCGGAAACGCGTCGGCGTTTGCCACGCGGTAGCCGACGGCGAAGAGCACGTGGGCGTCATTGGCGGCGCCAGTGAGATCCCACCAGTCGCGGACTTTGTCGGCCGGGCGATGGTAGGTGTGGTTCCACGCCTCGCGGACGTCTTCGGCGTAGCCTGCGGGTTTGTCGATGAAATCGACGCCGCATTCCGGACTGAGCGCGGGGACGCCGGCCTTGGCGAAGCTGAAATGATCGGCGCGGAAGTAGAAGCCCTTCTCGGGCTCGGGATCGCCGCGAAGCTGGCGGCCCTGTTCGGCGGCGGCCTCGCGCGTGTACGTGTCGAGATCGGACATGCCCAGGCCGATGATCGTCAGGTCGCGCGTCGGGCCCCAGATGTTCAGTTCGTCGACGTTGATCACGGCCAGCGTGCGCTCGAGTGGATAGAGCGGGAACGCGGCGTAGTAGGAGGAGCCGAGCAGACCTTGCTCTTCGCCGGTCGTCGCCAGGAACAGCACCGTTCGTCGCGGTGCCGGCTGGATCGCTTTGAACGCGCGCGCCAGCTCGACGAGCATGGCCGTGCCGCTCGCGTTGTCACGCGCGCCGCTGTAGATCGGATCGCCGTCGACGGGCGCGCCGATGCCGAGGTGATCCCAGTGCGCCATGTAGATGACGCACTCGTCGGCGACCGCTGGATCGGCGCCAGGCAGTTTCGCGATGACATTGGCCGAGTCAACGGTACGCAGCGTCTGATCGAACGACAGTGACGCAGTCGCGCCAAGTGGCACGGGCGTGAACTCGCGTGTACGCGCCGCGCGCTTGAGCTGATCGAAATCGAGGTCGCTCGCGGCGAAGATCGCCTTGGCCGTGTCGAGCCTCAGCCAACCTTCGACGGCCGGCTTGCGCATGTTCCGATCCGGCGTCACGAGCCCGAAGCGTTCGCCTTCCATGCCCTGCACGATCGCGAACTCATATCCGGCCGGGCCCGTCTCGTGGACGATGAACACGGCAGCCGCCCCGAGCGCTGCGGCTTTCTCATATTTGTAGGTCCAGCGGCCGTAGTACGTCATCGCACGGCCGTTGAACACAGCCGGGTCGAGCACGTCGGGCTGCGCCGGATCGAGCGGCACCGGCGGGTCGCTCACGAGGACGATGATCGTCTTGCCCCGGACGTCCACGCCCTTGAAGTCATCCCACCCGTACTCCGGCGCCTGGACGCCGTAGCCGACGAAAATCACGTCCGAGCGATCGAGCGAGATTCGTTCAGTGACGCGTTCGCTGAACGCGACGAAGTCGTCGTGCCGGAGGAACGGCGATCGGCGACCGTTCTGTTCGATCACGAGTGGGCTGAAACCGGACGGCGCGATGCCGGCAAGCGGCACCGGCTGCGTCCAGCCGCCATCAGGGTGACCAGGCTCGAGGCCAGCCGCCGAGAATCGATCGATCAAGTACTGAACGGTCAGCGTCTCGCCGGTCGATCCCGGCGCGCGTCCGCCGAAGTCGTCGGACGACAACCGCCGGATATCGGTCAGGACGCGATCGAGATCGATCGCCGGCATCGCCGCGAGCGGGAGAGGCAGCGTCATGCGCGTGTCTTCGCGGCCGCGGTCGCGAGCGACCGCACGGCCTGCACCATGGACATCAAGCCGAGACCTTTACCCATCGAGATGTTCTGCCGGAAGATGCGCTCGACGAGATCCGGCGTGACCTCGGCGATTTCGGCCGGCGGTAGACCCGAGAGCGACCGGTCGAGAATCGTCGCGAGCGCTTTCGCCGAGACGCCCGATGGATTCTCCACGGCGAAGTGCAGCTTCAGCGTGCCGTCCGGCTGCTTGATCGCCCACACGTAAGCTTCCGATTCGCAGTGCGGCACGAGATGTTCCTGCGGGAACGGCCGCGTGGCAATCGCCTTCGGCACCTCCCGGAACTGGTCGGCGTAGCTCAGGAGCAGGCTCGTGCGGTCGGCCGGGTCGCTGAAGAGATCGAACGTCTCGAGCACGGCTTCGAGCTTGGACGGCAGTGACATCGATAAAACGCGGTGCGGTTGACGTGACGGGAAGAATGAGCCCGGAACGCACGAGACGTCCCGGGCCCGAAGTGCCGCGATGCGCTACTTCTCGATCGGCACGCCGACCGAGTTGCCCCACTCGGTCCACGAGCCGTCGTAGTTCTTGACGTTCTTGAACCCGAGTAGGTACTTCAGCGCGAACCACGTGTGGCTGCTGCGCTCGCCGATGCGGCAGTACGCGATCGTCGGCCGATCCTTCTTGAGCTTGTTCGTCTTGACGTAGAGCTCGGCGAGCGCCTTGGCGTCCTTGAACGTGCCGTCCTCGGGGTTGACGGCGCGCGACCAGGGCACGCTCTTCGCCGTCGGGATGTGGCCGCCGCGCAACGCGCCTTCATTGGGATAGTCCGGCATGTGCATGCGCGTGCCCGAATACTCCTCGGGGCTGCGCACGTCGACGAGCTGGCCCTTCTTCTTCAGATGCGCGAGGACGTCCTGGCGGAACGCCCGGACGGGCTTGTCGTTGCGCTCGGGCGCGCGATACTTCGTCGGCGTGATGACCGGCACCTCGCGCGTCATCGGCCGGCCTTCCTTCTCCCACTTCACGCGGCCGCCATCCATGACCCGCGCGTTCTTGTGTCCGAAGAGCTGGAACACCCAGAACGCGTAACACGCCCACCAGTTGTTCTTGTCCCCGTAGAAGATCACCGTCGTCTTCGGCGTGGCGCCGATGCGCGACATCAGCGCCTGGAAGCCCTTGCGCGTGATGTAGTCGCGCCGGACGGGATCGTTCAGGTCCGCCGTCCAGTCGACGTGAACTGCGCCGGGCAGGTGTCCCGACGCGTAGAGCAGCGTGTCTTCGTTGGATTCGACGAGGCGGATGGAGGGGTCGTCGAGATGGGCCGCGACCCACTCGGTCGAGACCAGCACCTCGGGGTTCGTGTAGCCGCGGGAGGCGATGTCAGTCATGCGCTCATTATCACGCAATCGCGGCGAGTAGAATGCCGGAATGCTGTCGTATCTGCTCGTTCTCGGCCTGATGCTCGGCGCCGCACCGGCGGCCGGTCAGCTCGTGCACCTCCCGCCGCCCGATCCCTACGGCCACGACACGCCCGCCCAGCTCGCCGCGCACCACGTCACGCTCGACACGAGCCTCGGCACGATCGAGCTGTCATTGCTCGCCG
>CALFMR010000515.1 GCA_937880585.1 uncultured Acidobacteriota bacterium | reverse complement strand
GCGATGGCGGTGACCGCGTTGTTTCGGTGGCTCGCGCGCTCACTCCGCCCGGCGCCTCAGCGCGCGCTCCTTCATCATCACGAACAACACCGGCACGAGAATCAGCACGTGAATCGCGGACGTCACCATCCCGCCCACGATGGGCGCGGCAATGGGCTTCATGATGTCCGAGCCGATGCCGGTCTCGAACAGCATCGGCATCAGACTAGCGAGGACGACGCAGACGGTCATGAGCTTCGGACGCAGCCGCTGAACGGCCCCGTCAATCGCGGCCGCTTCGACGTCCGCGTCCGTGATTTCGCCTCCGGCCGCCAGCCGGCGATCGAGCGCTTCGTGGAGGTAGACCACCATCACGACTCCGGTCTCGACGGCGATCCCGAAGAGCGCGATGTACCCCACCCAGACCGCGACGCTGAAGTTGTAGCCAAGCAGCCATTGCAGGATCAGGCCGCCGGTCATCGCGTAGAACGTGGGCACGATCAACACCACGGCTTCCGCGGCCGAACGGAAGATCATGCGCAACAGTATGAAGATGACGAGGAACACGACCGGCAGAATCAACGCAAGTCGGCGTCTCGCCCGCTGCTGGAATTCGTACTCGCCCGACCAGGCGTACGTGTAGCCCGACGGCAGCGACAACTCCTGGCTCAATAGGGCCGACGCGCGTTGCACGAAGCCGCCGTAGTCGTCCGTCTTCAGATCGAGATACACGTAGCCCGTCAACTGGCCGTCCTCATCGCGGATCATCGCCGGTCCGCGCGTGAACGAGAGCGTCGCGACCTGACCCATCGGAATCTGGGCGCCAGACGGCGTCGCGATCAGCACGCGCGTGAGTGCCTCGATGTTGTCTCGAAAGTCGCGTTGGTAGCGCACGCTGATCGGATACCGCTCGCGCCCCTCGACGTTCTCCGCGATCGTCATGCCGCCGATACCCGACGTGACGGCTTGCTGGACGTCGGCGACCGTGAGCCCGTACTTCGCGGCCTCCGGCCGGTTCACGTCGATGTCGATGTAGAAGCCCTGCGACACTCGCTCGGCGAACGCCGACCGCATCTCGGGCAGGGTCGCGAGAAGCTGCTGAATGCGGACACCCACCTGCTGAATCCCGTCGAGGCTCGGCCCCTGAATCTTCAGCCCGATGGGCGTCTTGATGCCGGTCAACGCCATGTCGAGCCGGTTCGCCACGGGCATCGTCCATGTGTTCGACAAGCCGGGAAACTGCAGCCGCCCGTCCATCTCCTGAATGAGCCGTTCATACGTCATGCCCGGCCGCCACTCGTCGCGCGGCTTCAGCATCACGGTCGTGTCGTACATGTCCAGCGGCGCGTTGTCGGTGGCGCTGTCCGAGCGGCCGACCACGCCGAAGACGCTCGCGACCTCTGGAAACGACCGTAGGATCCGATCCTGCTCCTGCAGCAGTTGAGACGCCTGCGTGATCGAGAGGCCGGGCAGCGCTGTGGGCATGTACAACGCGGAACCCTCGAAGAGGGATGGCATGAACTGGCTCCCGATCCGGAGCATCAGCGGGAACGTGACGAGCAGAAACACCAGATTGAGCAACAGCGTCGTCTTGCGGTACCGCAGGCACCATCGCAGGACGGGACGATAGATCGCCTGCGTGATGCGGGAGATCGGATTGACGGACTCCGGCCGCAGCCGGCCTCTGATGAAGAGCACCATCAGCACCGGCACGAGCGTGATCGCCAGGAGCGACGAACACCCCACGGCCAGCGTCTTCGTCCAGGCCAGCGGATGGAACATCCGCCCTTCCTGCGCCTCGAGCAGGAACACCGGCAGAAACGAGACGACGATGATGAGCAGCGAGAAGAACAGCGCTGGCCCAACCTGCCTGGCGGCGCCAATCAGAATCGCCTGCCGTTCTCCGGCAGCAAGAGGTTCCGGCCGTTCCGCCTGGCGCTCGGCTAGGTGCCGATAGCCGTTCTCGACCATGACCATCGCCGCATCGACGAGCACGCCGATGGCGAGCGCGATCCCGCCGAGCGACATGATGTTCGAGCTGACGCCGAGGAAGTACATCGGCACGAAGGACGCGACGACGGCAATTGGCAGCGCCACGATCGGAATCAGCGCGGATCGGACGTGCAACAGGAACACGATGATGACGAGGCTGACAATCGCCGCCTCCTCGAGCAGATCGCGCGTCAACGTGTCGATCGAGCCGTGAATGAGGCCGGACCGATCGTAACCGGCGACGATCTCCACGCCGGGCGGCAGGGATCCCTTGATCTCCGCGAGTTTGCGCTTGACGCCGTCGATGACGGTGAGCGCATTCGACCCGTAGCGCATGACGATGATGCCGCCGACGGTTTCGCCGCCGCCCTGCCACTCGGCGACGCCCTCGCGGATGTCGGGACCGAATGTGACGGTGCCGAGGTCCTTGATCCGGACTGGCGTGCCGTTCTTCGCAAGAACCGACACGTTCTCGAGGTCCGAGAGCGCCGTGAGGTACCCGAGGCCGCGAATGAAATATCGCGTGCCGCTCAGCTCGAGCGCGCGGCCGCCCACCTCGTTCGTGCTGGCCTTGACGCGATCGATCACCGTCGAGAGCGGGATGCCGTAGGCCAGGAGCTTGTTGGGATCGAGCTGGACTTGATACTGCCGGACGAACCCGCCGATCGAGGCGACCTCGGCCACGCCGGGAACGGTGGCGAGCTGATAGCGCAGATGCCAGTCCTGGAGCGCCCGCAGGTCGGCGAGACTATGCTTCCCCGTGCGATCCACGAGCGCGTACTCGTAGACCCAGCCGGCGCCGGTCGCGTCCGGGCCGATCGCCGGATGGACGCCCTCGGGCAGCCGTCCGCCGATCGTCTGCAGATATTCGACGACGCGCGAGCGCGCCCAATAGATGTCGGTGCCGTCCTCGAACACGACGTACACGTAGGAATCGTTGAACATCGTCTGCGCGCGCACCGCCTTGACGCGGGGCGCCGAGAGGAGCGATGTGACAATCGGATAGGTGACCTGATCTTCGATGACGTTCGGGGGCTGCCCCTGCCAGGTCGTGTGGATGATGACCTGGACGTCGGAGATGTCGGGCAGCGCGTCGAGCGGCATCCGCTGGATCGACCAGATGCCGGCGCCGACGAGCAGCGCCACGCTGGCGAAGACGAGGAATCGATTCCCGGCGCACCAGCCGATGATTCGACCGACCACGTTACATCCCTCCCGTCGCGGTGACCGAGAGTTGCCGCGTCGCCATCGTCTGTCCGTCGTGAACGGCGGTCATGGTGACCTGCCACGTGCCGCCGGAGCTGAGCACGACAGAGCCTTCATACAGGCCGCCGCCCTTGTCGGCCGCGGCGACGACCGTCTTCATCGCCGCCATGCCCATGGCTGGCATCGCCGGCATGAAGAACGTCACGGTGACCTCGGTGCCGGCCATGCCTCGTCCATCCGCGCCGGTGAGCCGTACGCGCACGGTGTTCTGCCCCTTGCGGGGCGGCGACGGATCGGTGGTCATGTCGATCGCGGCCGGCGCCACCGCCGGCCGGCTCGTCTCTGTGGTCCCGCCCGCGGCCGTTGGCGGGCGCGCAACCGCGACGGCAGCTG
>CALFMR010000514.1 GCA_937880585.1 uncultured Acidobacteriota bacterium | reverse complement strand
CGTCCCGGAGGTGAAGCCGTGAGGACCGATCCGCGCACGCGCCGCGCGCGGGCCTGCAGTTCGTCGAGGGGGAGAGGCATTGGAGGGAAGTCGGACGTTTGAAGACAGAGGCCAGAAGACTGGCGGTCGCTCTTTCAAAACATCTGCGTGTGCCACAAATCGTGCAGATGGACGACGCCTTCCACCGCGCCGTGGTCGTCGACGACGACGACCGACGTGATCTTGCGCTGCTCCATGACGCGCAGGGCCTCGACGGCGAGCATCTGGCGGCCGATGGTCACCGCGCCGTGCGTCATGACGTGCGAGGCCGTGCGCTCCAGCAGATTGGATCCCGGCGTCATGTGCCGGCGCAAGTCGCCGTCCGTCACGACGCCGAGCAGTCGCTCGTCCGCGTCGATTACGCACGTCATGCCGAGGCGCTTGTCCGACATCTCGTGAATGACGTCCGGCATCGAGGTCGTCGGCGTAACGCGCGGGATCGCGCGGCCCGTCTGCATCAGCGCTTCGACGCGCATCAGCTTGCGTCCGATGCGGCCGCCCGGGTGGAGGTTCGCGAAATGTTCGGCGCGGAAGTCCTTGCGGCGCGCGAGCGCCATCGCCAGCGCGTCGCCCAGCGCGAGCGCGGCCGTCGTGCTGGCCGTGGGCGCGAGGTTCATCGGACACGCTTCTTCCCGGACTTCACAGCCGAGCGTAGCATCGGCGGCCTGCCCGAGCGTGGACTGTCGATGGCCCGTGATGGCGATGAGCTTCGCGCCGATCCGGCGGATCGCCTCGATAAGCCGCAGGATCTCGTCCGTCTCGCCGCTATACGACAGCGCCACCACGACGTCGTCTGACTGGATGACGCCGAGATCGCCGTGTACCGCTTCGGCGGCGTGAAGAAAGATCGACGCCGTGCCCGTGCTCGAGAGCGTGGCCGACAACTTGTGCGCGATGATGCCCGACTTGCCCATGCCGGTGACGACGACGCGGCCGTGGCAGCCGTGGAGCAGGTCGAGTGCCCGATCGAAATGGTCATCGAGCTGGGGCACGAGCCCGAGAATGGCGCTGGCCTCGGTCTCGAGAACCTTGCGAGCCAGATCGGAAGCGTCGGACATGCGCGGCTAGACCCTGGCCGCTGCGGGCGCGGGTTTGACGATGGCGTTGATGCGGACGAGCCGGTCGAGGAGCGGGGCGAGCAAGTGGAGCGCCAATGCGTTCTGCGCGTCGCTCTTCGCGCGCGCCGGCTCTTCGTGGACTTCGAGAAAGACGCCGTCCACGCCGGCGCCGACGCCGGCCGAGGCGAGCGGCTCGATGTACTCGGCCAGGCCGGCCGTGACGCCATCGCCGCCGCCGGGCAACTGCAGGCTGTGCGTGACGTCGAAGACAACGGGCTGGCCGAGCGCGCGCATCATCGGGAACGCACGCATGTCGACGACCAGGTTGTTGTAGCCGAACGAGAAGCCGCGCTCGGTCACGAAGACGCGCGGGTTGCCGGCGGCGCGGACCTTGGCGACGGCGTGTTTGACGTCGAGCGGCGCGAGGAACTGACCCTTCTTGATGTTGACGACGCGCCCGGTTTCGGCGGCGGCGAGGATCAGGTCCGTCTGCCGCGAAAGGAACGCCGGGATCTGCAGGACGTCAGCGACCTTGGCGACCGGCGCGGCCTGCGACGGCTCGTGGATGTCGGTGAGGACCGGGACGCCAACTTCCTGTCCCACGCGGCCGAGGACCTCGATGCCGTCCTTCAGGCCTGGCCCGCGGAACGACGTGCCCGACGTGCGGTTCGCTTTGTCGAAGGACGCTTTGAAAATGTAGGGCACTCCCGCGCGGCGCGCGATGTCGGCGATGGCCCGGCCGAGCTCGAGCGCGTGGCCGGCGCTTTCAATCACGCATGGTCCGGCGATGAGCACCAGTGGCGCACCGCCGAGCACGACCTCGTCGGTGACGCGAACTTCGGTCATGGGCATGGACGCCACGTTCTAGCGACGGCGCTCGGCGATGGACGTGACGTTCGTGCTCACACCGGCGAGCGCCAGCTTCCGCTTGTAAGCCGCCTCGACGAAGCCGGCGAACAGCGGATGCGGGTGTAGCGGCTTGGACTTGAACTCCGGATGGAACTGCACGGCCAGGTACCACGGGTGGCCGGGCAGCTCGACGATCTCGACGAACTTGCCATCGAGCGACCGGCCGGAGATGCGCAGGCCGTTCTCGGTGAGCGTCCGCTCGTACAGGCAGTTGAACTCGTAGCGGTGGCGATGGCGCTCGTGGATGATCTCTTCGCCGTAGAGGCGAAACGCGAGCGAATCGGGCGTGAGCCGGCACGCGTAGCTCCCGAGCCGCATGGTGCCGCCCATGTCGTCGACACCCAGCAGGTCGCGCAGCTTGTAGATGATCTTGTGCGGCGTCTCCTCGCTGATCTCGGTCGAGTCCGCATCCGGCAGGCCACACATGCTCCGCGCATATTCGACGACGGCCCACTGGAAGCCGTAGCAGATGCCGAAGTAGGGAATCTTGCGCGTTCGCGCGTATTCGGCGGCCGCCATCATGCCGCGGCTGCCGCGATCGCCGAATCCCGGTCCGACGAGAATGCCAACGGCGTCCTCGATGAGCTTCAGGCCGTCCGGTTCCTCGAGCGCCTCGGCCTCGACGTATTGCAGCTTCACCTTCAGCCGATGCGGCAGGCCACCGTGATGCAGCGCCTCGTTGATGCTCTTGTACGAGTCCTCGTAGGCCGTGTACTTGCCGATGAAGTGCAGCGTCACCTCGTCCATCGGCTGCTGGATGCGCTCGACGAGGTCCTCCCACGCGTCCATCTTCGCTTCGGTTTCGGGCAGGTGCAGCCGTTCGAGCAGGATGCGGTCCAGTCCCTCACCCGCGAGGTTCAGCGGCACTTCATAGATGCTCGACACGTCGCGCGCCGTGATGACGGCGCCCTCGTCCACGTCGCAGAAGAGCGCGATCTTCCGCTTCATGTCGCGGTCGAGCTGGCGGTCGGTGCGGCAGAGCAGCACATCCGGCTGGATGCCGATCGACCGGAGATCGCGCACGCTGTGCTGCGTCGGCTTCGTCTTCAGTTCGCCCGCCGATGCGATGTAGGGAACGAGCGTCAGGTGGATGTAGAGCGTGTTCTCGCGTCCGACGTCCTGCCGGAACTGCCGGATGGCTTCGAGGAACGGCAGGCTCTCGATGTCGCCGACCGTGCCGCCGATCTCGATAAGGAGAATGTCGACGTCCTGCGCCGCCGCGCGGATGCTGTTCTTGATCTCGTTGGTGATATGGGGAATGACCTGTACGGTGCGCCCCAGGTATTCGCCCCGGCGCTCCTTCTGGATCACGGACAAATAGATCTTGCCCGTCGTCCAGTTGTGATCGCGCGTCGCGACCATGCTGGTGATGCGCTCGTAGTGGCCCAGGTCGAGGTCCGTCTCCGCGCCGTCGTCGGTGACGTAGACCTCGCCGTGCTGGTACGGGCTCATCGTGCCCG
>CALFMR010000513.1 GCA_937880585.1 uncultured Acidobacteriota bacterium | reverse complement strand
AGAAATCGACACGCTCGACAAGCTCGGCATCGACGGCGTCTTCGGAATGGCGATCTACACGGGCGCGATCGACATCTCGAAATCGCAGTTCGGGCCGCGAATCGCACCCGCGTACGGCCTCGTCCGCCCGCGCCAAATGAGCCGCGCGCCGTGGCGACATGACTGCACGACCACCGTCGAATGCGACGGGATGTTGGGCGGCGGGTCGCGTAGAATGGTCCTCATGACGTCACGAGCGCAAGATATTCTGCAGGACGCTTTGGCGCTCCCCCTCGAGGAACGCGCGGACGTTGCGGCCGAACTATTGGCCAGCCTTGACGACGCTGCGGCAGAACATCCTGCCGATGTCGAAGCCGCTTGGACCGCCGAAATCGAGCGTCGTGCCCGCTTGGCGCTGGCAGACGAGTCCGGTGGAGTGGCCTGGGACGACGTGCGCCGGCGTGCTGAAGGCGAACTTCGCCAACCGTGAATCCCCGCGTTCGCTTTGACGACGCGGCGGACGCCGAATACCGCCTCGCCGGGCGCTGGTACGAGGCTCAGCGAGGGCACTTGGGCATCGAGTTCTTTGATGCCGTTGACGCAACCATTGACAGATCGTGGCGATGCCTCGCGCCGACGCCCGAGTCCGCCGGCTGCCAGCCGACTTGATCGTTCGCCGTCGAGCCGTCACGCGTTTCCCCTATCACGTCGTCTACTTGCGAAATGGCGACGCATCTCCGGATTCTCGCCATCGCGCACGACCGCCGGAAACCGGGGTATTGGAAGGAGCGCCTCAAGTAGATCTGACGCTCTCACTCCGGTCTTCATCGTTCGTCTGTCGGACCAATTAACGGCCGTGACTCAGCGGCTCGGCGCCTGACGCGATGTTGCAGCAACTGAACCACACACGCGCCCGATGCCTCACGTACACGAAATGGCCTGCCCGGCTCGCCGACGTTGGCCGCGGACGGCTCGCAGCCGTCGCCAGAGATGCCTGAGGCGCCAGTGCGTCGATCGGCCATGCGGGCGCCATCTCATCTGACGCCGTAAAGTACCGATCGTGAAAGTCGTGATCGCCGGAGGCACCGGCTTCCTCGGTCAGGCGCTCGCGCGGCGGCTCGTGGATGACGCGCACGACGTCGTCATCCTCACCCGCGACAGCACGCGCGCACGGCCCGATATCGCTGGACGTCCAGTATCGTGGGATCCGACCGCGGCCGGCGGTGCATGGACCGCCGAGATCGCCGATGCGGATGCGATCGTGAATCTCGCCGGCGCGGGCATCGCCGATCGCCGCTGGTCGGATGATCGCAAGGCCGAGCTCCGCGAGAGCCGCATCTCGAGCACGCGGCGCCTCGTGACGGCGGTGCGCGAAGCCGCACGACGACCGGCCGTCTTCCTGCAGGCGTCGGCCATCGGCTTCTACGGCACCGACGACAGCGGCCGTGAGATCGACGAGTCCTTTCCGCCGGGCGACGACTTCCTCGCGCGACTGTGCGTGGCGTGGGAAGCCGAAGCGCATCCGGCCGCTGCGCTCGGATGTCGACTGGTCATCCTCCGCAACGGCGTCGTGCTCGCGCCCGATGGCGGCGCGGGACGCAAGCTGCGGCTGCCGTTCAAGCTGTTCGTCGGCGGTCCGGTCGCATCAGGCCGGCAGTACGTCTCGTGGATTCATCGCGACGACTGGGTGGCGATGGCCCTGTGGGCGCTCACCAGCAGCGACGTCTCTGGCGTCATCAACGCGACGTCGCCGAACGCGGCGACGAACGACGAGCTGTCGCGCGCGATCGCTCGCGCCCTGCATCGGCCGAGCTGGCTACGCGTGCCGGGCGTCGCCCTGCGCCCGATCTTCGGCGAGATGGCCGGGCCCACGTTGATTCACGGTCAGCGCGTCGTGCCCAGACGCGCGCTCGACCTGGGATTCACGTTCGTACGGCCGGAGCTCGAGGAAGGCGTGCGGTGACTAGTGCGCGATGAGTGCCGCGACGACCGCCAGCAAGATCGTCACTTGTAGTCCGACGAGCCACATGAACTGGCGTGAGAGCCGCGCGTCGAACACATCGAAGCGGTGTGAGAGTCGCGTGTCGAACACGTCGGCCTGGTGCGAGAAGCGCGCGTCGAGGACATCGAAGCGGCGATCGAGTTTCTCGTCGAGCACGCCGAAGCGACGGTCCAGTTTCTCATTGAGCACGTCGAAGCGCTGATCCAGCTTCTCATCGAGGCGGTCGTGTCGGGCTTCGGCGCGTGCGAATCGCTCCTCGATCAACTTGAAATGCTGATCGACGGTATCGAGCCGCTGATCGACCGCGTCGAATCGTTGATCGGCGGCGTTGAACCGCTGATCGACGACGTCGAACCGCCGGTCGACGACGTCGAACCGTTGATCCATCCGCGCGATGAGCTCGCTCATGCCGGCCTCCGTCTCGACGATCTTGCTGACGCGCTTTTCAAGGAGCGCGAACCGCCGTTCAGTTGGGACCACGAGAACACCTCCACGCTACCGTCGTCGAAGACGACGGGTCAATTGGAATTTGCGAGGGGGCTATAACGCTAGATGTATGCCAACTCGAGCGCGTTTTTCCTGGCAAAAGCGAACGGCACTGCGAAATCTGCGTACTCGGACACTGCGGACGCTCGCAGAATCTGCAACGGTCTCGCGGCCGCGTTCTGCGGCCGGAGGTCGACGACGGCGGAGGTGACCTCGCATCGCCCGGGGTCCCGCCAGAGGACACGGACGCCCGTCGCTACTCCCGGCGCGACTAACTGCCGGCCTTTCCGTAGCGGAACTGCGTGATCTCGGCGAGCACCGACAATGCGATTTCGGCCGGCGTGCGGCCGCCGAGATCGAGGCCGACCGGCGCGTGGATCGCGGCGACGCGTGCCTCGCCGACGCCCGCCTCGCGCAGCATCTCGGCGACGAGCACGCGCTTGCGACGGCTGCCGAGGAGACCGATGTAGGCGACGGGCGTCCGCGCGGCGGCGAGCACGCAGTCGGCGTCCATCTTGTGGCCTCGCGTCGCGACCACGACGAACGTCTGGCCGGAGAGATCCATCGACGCGAGAGCGGCCGCGACATCGCCCTGGACGACCGTCGCACCCGCGAAGCGATCGGGATCGGCGTACTCCGGTCGATCCTCGAGGATCGTCACCTCGAAGTCGACGAGGCGCGCCTGGCGCGCGATCGCCTGCGCGACGTGGCCGCCGCCGGCAATCACGAGACGCGGGCGCGGCACGATGGGCTCGACGAGGATCTCGTCGCCTTCGGCAAGAACAATGCGCGCCGCGGGACCTCGCGCGATCTGCGCACCGGCCGCGGCCGCCGCACGCGCGGTGACCGCGGCATCACCAAGACTGCCGATGACGCGGTCGCCGGACAGCACGGCCATCCGGCCCGCAAGCGCGAAGGCGCCATCGCGACGAAGCACACGCGTGACGATGGCCATGGGCGCGCGGCCGGTGACGGCGGCTTCAATCTCGCTGACGAGGCTGTGACCGTCGATCGTCGCAGCCGCCAAGCCAGCCTCCGCCAGGATCCACATCGTGCCTCCGCAGACGAGGCCCGTGTTCCAGGCGAGCTCCTCGGTCAGGCGGTACTCACGGATGGTTGGCGGCTGGCCGGCGAGCGCGTCGCGAAGCGCGAGAATCGCGTCGGCCTCGACGCATCCGCCACCGAGCGTCCCCGACGGCCGGCTGTCGCCATCGGCCGGCAGGAACAGTCGGGCTCCGACCGTCTGCGGTGTGCTGCCCTGCGTCCGGACGACGGTCGCGACGCCGAACGGACGGCCGGCGGCGGCGAGCGACGCGAGGCGGGTGAAGGGCGAGGACATGATCGAGCCTCTGTCCCGCCCGATCGAGTCCGAGGTGAAGACTGGCATCGGCGGGCCGGGGAGGACTACTCTAAGGCCAATCCTTCCACGGGAAACACGGGAGCCGATCATGCCGTTTACTCTGACCGTCAACGGACGGACGTCGGAAGTCGACGTGCCGGCCGACATGCCACTGCTCTGGGTGCTGCGAGACGTCCTCGAGCTCAAAGGCACGAAATTCGGCTGCGGCATCGCGCAATGCGGTGCGTGCACGGTCCACATCGACGGCCAGCCGACGCGATCGTGCATCACGCCGGCCTCGACGGTCGCCGGACGCCGCATCACGACGATTGAAGGCCTGTCGACCGACGGCACGCATCCACTACAGCGCGCGTGGCTCGACGTGGACGTGCCGCAGTGCGGTTACTGTCAGGCGGGCCAGATCATGAGTGCCGCCGCGCTGCTGGCCGGGACGCCCAATCCCACCGACGCAGACATCGATCGCGCCATGGCCGGCAACATCTGCCGCTGCGGCACGTACCTGCGCATCCGGAAGGCGATTCACGAAGCCGCCGCGCTCGCGAGCACCGATGCGGGCCGGCCGCACGCGGTTGCCGAGTAGGAGTCCGTCATGCCGACTGCCGTCATGGACCGCCGTACGTTCCTCCGCGCCTCCGCCCTCGGCGGCGGCGGACTGCTCCTGGCGCTCTACTTGAAACCCGACGCGTCCGCCCAGCGCGGCGCGGTTGCGGACGACCTGTCGCCGGATGCCTTCGTCCGCATCCTGCCGGACGGCTCGATCCACATCATGGCGAAGAACCCGGAGGTCGGGCAGGGGTCGAAGACCGAGCTGCCGATGATCATCGCCGACGAGCTGGACGCCGACTGGAGCCACGTCCACGTTGAACTGGCCGACGTCGACGCCGCGAAATATGGCCGCCAGGTCGCCGGCGGCAGCACGACGACGCCGACGAGCTGGATGCCGATGCGGCAGGTGGGCGCCGGCGCGCGCGCCATGCTCATCGCCGCGGCCGCGTCGACGTGGAACGTTCCCGCGTCGGAGTGCACGACGTCGCCCGGACGCGTCGTCCATGCGCGATCGAATCGATCGGTGGGCTACGGCGAGATCGCCACGAAAGCGGCCGCGCTCACGCCGCCGGATCTCGAGACGCTCACGCTCAAGACGAAAGACGCCTTCCGCATCATCGGAAAAGCCACCCCCGGCGTGGACAACCCGCTCATCGTCACCGGCAAGCCGCTGTTCAGCATCGACTTCACGGTGCCGGGAATGTTGTGGGCGGTGTATCAGAAGTGCCCCGTGTTCGGCGGCAAGGTCGTGAGCGCGAACCTCGATGCGATCAAGGCCATGGCCGGCATCCGCCACGCCTTCGTCGTCGACGGCACGGACGACTTGACGAGACTCGCGCCCGGCGTGGCCATCGTCGCCGACTCGTGGTGGCTCGCCGAGACCGCGCGCAAACAGTTGAAGATCACGTGGGACGACGGGCCGACCGCGTCACAGAGCAGCGCGGGCTTCGCGGCGCGCGCAACGGAGCTGTCGGGTCAGTCGCCGGCGCAGTGGATCCGCCAGGACGGCGACGCCGAACGCGCGCTCTCGGACGCGGCCAAGGTCGTCGAGGCGTCGTATTTCTATCCGTTCCTGTCGCACGCGCAGCTCGAGCCGGAGAACGCCGTGGCGCGCTTCGAGAACGGCAGGCTGGAGCTCTGGGCGCCGAGTCAGACGCCGCAAAGCGGATTGCAAGCCGTCGCGCGCACGCTTGGCATCGAGGAATCGGCCATCACGATGCACCAGCTTCGCGGCGGCGGCGGGTTCGGCCGTCGTCTCACCAACGACTACGTCGTCGAGGCGGCGTGGATCGCGAAGGTGTTGAACGGCACGCCGGTGAAGCTGCAGTGGACGCGCGAAGACGACATGGGCCACGACTTCTACCGGCCCGCGGGCTTTCACTTCTTCAAGGGCGGCGTCGACGCGCGGGGACATGCGCTCGTCTGGCGCGACCATTTCGTGACGTTCGGCGATGGGACGCGTCCGGTCAACAGCGCGAACATCGGACCGGACGAATTCCCGGCCGGGTTCGTGCCGAACTACGCGCTCGGGCAGTCGATGATGCCGCTCGGCGTGCCGACCGGCGCCATGCGCGCGCCGCGCAGCAACGGCCTGGCGTTCGCCATCCAGTCATTCATCGACGAGCTGGCGCACGCCGGCAGCCGCGATCCCCTGCAGTTCCGGCTCGACATGCTCGCCAATCCCACGCCGGAGCCGGCTGCGTCCGGCCGCGGTGGACGCGGGGGCGGCGCGAATGCCTTCAACGCCGCACGTATGCGCGGCGTGCTCGAGCTCGTGCGCGATCGATCGGGCTGGACCGGGACGAAGTCTGCGCCCGGCCGGGGCCGCGGCGTGTCGTGCCACTTCAGTCATCTCGGCTATTTCGCGGAGGTGGCGGATGTCTCGGTCGACGACGACAAGAAGCTGAAGGTTCACAAGGTGTGGGTGGCCGCCGACATCGGCAGCCAGATCATCAATCCCGGCAATGCGGTCAACCAGACGCAGGGCGCGGTCATCGAAGGCCTGAGTCACCTGATGAACTGGGAGATCACGATCGACGGCGGCCATGCCGTGCAGACGAACTTCCATCAGTACGAGCCGACGCGGATGCCGCAGGCGCCGGCCGAGATCGACGTCGCGTTCGCCGACAGCACCTACCCGCCGACCGGTCTCGGCGAGCCCGCGCTGCCGCCCGTGATGGCGGCCGTCTGCAACGCGATCTTCGAGGCCTGCGGCACACGCGTGCGATCGCTGCCGCTCGCGCGGAACGGGTTCAGTTGGGCCTGACGGCCCGCGGCGTGCATCACGCTTTCGCGCGCGGCAGATCGCCCGGCACGTCGACATCCCTCAACACGCCTTCGTCGTCGACGTCGATTGCGCGCGGCACGCTTCCGAGCCAGGCCAGCGCGTCGCGCAGGCTCTGTCGCGCGTCCATCTGCAGCAGATCCGCGCGCAGCCGGCCGGGCAGCGCCAGCGGGTGGCCGCGGCGACCGCCGTGCGCGGCCACGATCGGCTCGTCGGCCATTCTGGCGGCGTCCACGACTATCGAGATGGTCATGGGCGCGACGAACGGCATGTCCCCCGGGAGGATCACGATCGGATCGCCGTCAGCCTCGGCGAGCCCCGTCTGAATCGACGAGAACATCCCGCGATCCGGCTCCGCGTTCACCACGGGCGT
>CALFMR010000512.1 GCA_937880585.1 uncultured Acidobacteriota bacterium | reverse complement strand
CCGAATGACGCACGCGAGGCACGCGATCGACGTGACGATCGTCGGCGGCGGGATGATCACGAGCGATCTGATCCTGCCGTCGATCTATCACCTGCAGCGTCTCGGCCAGATCGGCCGCATCCGCGTGGCCGGCCGAACGCGCGCGCCGCTCGACGCTCTGGCGTCCAATCCAAGTCTTCGCCGCGCATTTCCAGACGCGTCGTTCGAATCGTGTCCATCACCCGGCGCGTCGCCGGACGGCTATCGCGACGTCTTGCCATCCCTCCGTCCGCACGAAGCCGTGATCGTGGCCGTGCCCGACCCACTCCACTACCGCGTCGTCATGGATGCACTCGCGTGCGATCAGCACGTCGTCGCGGTCAAGCCGCTCGTGCGATCGAGCGCCGAATGGCAGGCGATCGACGAGACGTCGCGGCGGAAAGGACTCTACGTAGGCGTCGAGTATCACAAGCGCTTCGATCGCCGCGCGCTCGTGGCAAAACGGCACTACGCGGATGGACGGTTCGGCGCATTCGTCATGGGCGAGGCGCGGCTCTACGAGCCGTACGCGTATCGCCGATCGAACTTCCAGAACTGGTTCACGTGCGACGCGGCCGATCCGTTCACCTACGTCGGTTGCCACTATGTCGACCTCGTGTCGTTCATCACGGGGCTCGCGCCGGTCGCGGTGTCCGCGGACGCGGTCAAAGGACGATTTCCGAACGGCAACGAGGCGTATCTCTGGGCGAGCGGCCGCGTGCGCTACGAGAACGGCGCGCTTCTGACGATGACGGCCGGCCTCGGCTATCCGGACGCCGCGGCGGGGGCCAACGATCAAGGGATGGTTCTGTACGGCGAGGGTCCGGACGGGACCGGCATGATCCATCACGACGATCACGAACGCGGCGTGCGTCACAGCTATGTCGATGAGGCTGGCGCGGCCTATCGATACGTCAATCCGGACTTCTTCCAGCTCGTGCCGTGGGACGGACCAGGTCTTCGGCCCGTCGGCTACGGCTACGAGTCGATCGCCGCCCACCTCGACGCCATCGCACGCATCGAATCGGCGACGGCCGGTCTTGACGACGCTGCCGCGCTCGTCGGCCGGCAGCGCGAGATCGCAGCCATCGATGCGGCAGGGCTTCTTCCGACGGTGGGAAACGACTTGACGAACGCGCTCGTGGCCGAAGCCGCGCGCGTGTCGATCGCCAATGGCGGCGCCGTAGTGCGCCTGTACGGCGGCGATCAGCCGAGGGTCGAACGGATGTGAGAGAGGACGAGATTGTGGAGCCCTGGGTCTTCAGACCCAGGGGACGAGCGTTCGTCGAATTTCCCGTCCCCTGAGCCCGAAGGCTCAGGGCTCCACGAAAAGAGGCGTGGCGCCTTCCTTCAGCTCAGCAAACAGTCCTTGCAGTACTGCACGCACTTGGCGAGCTCGGTCATGCGATCCGAGCCGGCGGGGATCGGATATTCGAACTCGATCGTCGCCTGAATCGGCCACTTGTTGTCGCGCAGGAGCTGCAGCGCTTCCTTGATCGGCGTGTCGCCCTGGCCGAACGTCACGTTCTTGTCCTCGAGCGTCTTGTCCTTCACGTGCATGTGCGTGATGCGGTCGTGATGCTCCTTGAGGAACGGAATCGGCGACTTCTTCAGGCCGCCGAGGAAGTGGCCGAGGTCGAGGTTCGCGCCGTTGTACTTCGCGTAGGTGAAGGCCTGTTCCCAGATTTCCGGCGTGACCTTCTCGTGGCCGTGGTAGCCGACCCAGATCTGGTGCTTGTCGGCGAACTGGCCGAGCCGCTTCGTGCCGTCCATCGCCTCGATGGGCATCTCGCACGAAATCGCGTGCGCGCCGAGCGTCTTGGCCAGCGTGAAGCAGTAATCCAGCACGTCGTCGCTGAACGTGAAGATGTTGTCGAACTTCACGATCTGGATGAGCACGCCGGCGTCTTCGTATTTCTTGCGGAACTCGGCGACGCGGCTCATCGGGACCGAGAGACGCCAGCGCGCGAGCTCTTCGGCGGCCGCCTGCTGCGCCGCGCGTTGTTCAGGTGTCGGCTCGCCGCGGCGACCGCCACGGCCACCGCCGCGCGCCTGGCCCGCGCCACGCGCACGGCCGCCGCCCCGCGCGCCGCCACCGGGCGGCACCGTCACCGCCGCCGGCGATCCGAGGAACGCCTCGACCGGCTGCGATCGCAGTTCGACGGCGCTGACGCCGAGCTGCAGGCACGCGTCGAGCACGACGTCGCCGCTCAGGTTGTTGTTGCCCAGGTTGTAGGGCATGTTCATGCCCACCTGCACGCCGGCCCACTTCGAGTCCGGCTTGGCCGCCCGGCGCGCGAACAGATCGCGCGGCTTCAAGAGCGCGGCGGCGGGCAGTCCGGCCAGCGCGAGTCGTCCCAGTTCACGTCGTGTATAGAGCATGACCGTTCTCCTGCCGGTGGCGTCCCGAGTCTCGACGCGCATGGTCGCGAACGTGCGGATCGGCGCCGGATTCGCGCCTACAGTAGCAAGCAGTCGGCTCGACGGCAAGTCTGCGATAGGCTCGTGGTCATACCATGATGATGGTCACGTCGCTTCTATTGATCGAAATCGGCCGTATCGAGCCATGGCATCTTGGATTGGTATTGTCTGTGTCGTCAGCCGAGGCAAGAGATGCGTCCAATCGCGTGCGACGAAGGGACCGCTCATCTCTCAGAACGCGCGCCTTGCGTGTCGCACGTCCTGATGCGCAGGCCGACGCATTGACCCGTCCTCGCGCACGAGGATAGGGTGGCGCCACTCATGCCCGTTCCCGTCGCGATTGTGCCGGCTGCCGGGCGCGCGTCGCGCTTCGGCGGCGGCA
>CALFMR010000511.1 GCA_937880585.1 uncultured Acidobacteriota bacterium | reverse complement strand
GCGACTCCAGGTTGGACACCGCGTCGCCGCCAAACGTTCGGACGCCTACTCCTGCTGCAGCGCCGTCGTCGGCTCGATGCGCGTCGCGCGAACGGCGGGCCACGCGCAGGCGACGAACGCCACGACGACGACGAGTGCCACGACCGGTGCCAGCGTGAGCGGACTCAGCAGGGGATGGTCGTTCGTCGCACTGACGAAAAGCCGCTCGAAGACATACAGGCACGGCAGGCTTGCTCCGAGACTGAACGCCACGTAGGCGAAGGCGCGCCGGAGCACGAGCCAGACGACGGCGCGAGACGACGCGCCGAGCGCCACACGAATACCGATCTCCTGCGCTCGCTCGGTCACGGACTGCGCCGTCACCGCGTAGAGGCCGACCACGGCCAGCAGGAACGCGATGCTGGTGACCGCGAGGAGGATGTCGGCCGAGATGCGGCCGTTCCAGTTCGCGTCGTGCAGCGCATTGGCGAGCGGCATCACGCGATCGAGCGGCAGATCGCGATCGACGTCCGCGACGATCTGACGCAACGCGCGAGCAGACGCGCCGGGATCGTCGATGGTCCGTACTACGAGTGTGGTGGACGCCGCGTCGTCCTGATTCGGCACGTAGACGAGGGGCGGCGGGTGGCTGCCATCCCGCAGGTTCGCCGCAAGACCGACGACCACGCGCCACGTCGGTGCAGCGGTCATGGCCCGGGCATCCAGCAGGGCGAGCCGCTCGCCCACGGGCGACCGGCCGGCAAAGAACTCGTCGGCAAATTGCTGATTGACCACGACACCTTCGTGGCCGGGCGTCTCATCGTCGAGCGTCAGATCGCGTCCCGCGACGAGCGGGATGGCCAGCGTTTCGAAGAAACGTGGTCCGGCGGATGCGAGATAGGCGGAGGGATTGTCCTCGCTCGGTGCCTGTCCTGCCAGCACCAGGCGTCGTCGTTCGTGGGTCGGCGGCACGCGCGCGGACAACGTCATCGACGACACGCTGCCGATGGATGAGACGCCGGCGCGGAGCCTGTCGTAGAAGCGCCGACGGTCTTCGACCGTGGCGTACCGCTGTGACGGCAGCGTCAGTTGTGCCACGAGCAGCGGCGCCGGATCGATCTCGACGCCAGGCGCCTCGGTCAGTTCCCGCTGCACGGCCATCGACACGTTCGTGAGCAGGACGAGCGTGAGCGCCAGTTCGACGGCGAGAAACGTCACTCTCCAGAACCGCGCGCGGCGTCCTCCCGACGTGTGACGTCGACCGTTCGCCAGGACGCCGTTCGCGTCCGCGCGCGCGCCCTGCAGTGCGGGCACGAGGCCGAAGATCAACACGCTGGCCGCGCACGTCAGAACCAGCATCGCGAGGACGCGGCTATCGACGGTGAAGGCAATCCAGTACGGCAGGGGCGCGGACGCCGGATAGCTCCACGCCAGGAGCCGGACGGCGGCAATCGCGAACCCCAGCCCAGCCAGACCGCCCATCGTCGCAAGGCATGCGCTCTCGATGAGCAACTGGCGGACGACGCGCGCACGCGTTGCGCCGAGGGCCATCCGGAGCGCGACTTCGCGCGAGCGCGCCGAGAGACGCGCCAGTTGAACGTTTGCGACGTTGGCGCAGCCGACCAGCAGCACAAGGAGGCCGGCCGTGAGAAAGGCGAGCCATACCGGGTCGGTGATCGCGCCGTTGAAGTGGTCGTTGATCGGCACGACGGCGAATCGGACGTCGTGATGGCTGGCTGGATACGCCGTCTCGAGTCGATGGGCGAAGGCCTGGACCTCGGCTTGCGCGTCGGTCAGACGGGACGCGTCCTGGAGCCGGCCGAAGACGGCAAGCGAGCGCGTCGTCCGCGGCGCATCGGCCAGGCCCGGCATGACGGCAAGCGGCAACCACAGATCGGCTCGGGCGGGGAATCGAAATCCATCCGGCATGACGCCGACGATCGTCGTCGCGACGCCGTCGATGCGCACCACGCGGCCGACGACGGACCGGTCGCGGTCGTAGCGGGACGCCCAGAGCGCGTCCCCGATCAACGCGGCCGGAGCCGCACCGGGGCGATCGTCGTCGGGCCGAAACCCGCGGCCGGCAATGGGAACCGCGCCGAGCATGGGAAAGGCCGACGCCGACACGTAGCAGCCGGCGACCCGCTCCGGCGCGTCGCGATCGTCGGCGAGCCCGAGTGGCGCCGACGCGTACGCGGCGAGTCCCTTGAACGTCCGCAGCGACCGCTGCAGGTCGACGAAATCCGGATAGGAGATTCCCGCCGCGCTGCCGTCGCGGTCGAGCGTGCTCAGAAACAGGACGCGATCGGGCGCCGGGATGGGGAGTCCACGCAGGCAGATCGCGTTGACGATCGTGAAGAACGCCATGCTCACGCCAATGCCGAGGCCCAGGCCGATGACGATGAGCGCGGTCGAGCCGGACCGGACGGTCAACTGCCGCCGCGCCATCCAGAAGTCGTGGCCGAGCGAGTCGACGAGCGGCCAGCCGCGCTGGTCGCGATAGGCCTCCTTGATCTGATCGAGGCCGCCGAACGCCCGGCGCGCGGCGGCTTCCGCCTCGGTGCGAGACAGTCCGCGGTCCACCATGTCGTCGGCGAGCTCGTCGAGGTGGGCGCGCAGTTCGGCGTCGAGCGCGCGGTCGCGGGCCGAACGGCGGAAGAGTCCGGCGACGCGCGCGAGCCAGACGCGGAGGACGGTCATCGCGTCACGCGTCCTGGTTCAGCAGCCGTGACAAGACGTCGACCGTGCGCGCCCAGTTCTTCGTGGCCGCGGTCAACTGCTTCCGTCCGGGCGCCGTGATCGTGTAGAAGCGCGCGCGCCGGTTGCGCTCGCTCATGCCCCACGTCCCCTTGATCCAGCCATTCTGTTCGAGCCGCAGCAGCGCGGGATAGATCGTGCCCTGGTTGAGCGCCAGCGCACCGGCGGCGACCTGCTCGATGCGCCGCGCGATGCCGTAGCCGTGCAGCCGGCCCATGGTGGCGACGGTCGTCAGCACCATGAGGTCGAGCGTGCCGTAGGGGACGTCGGTCGAGGTTGGCGGCATGGCACTCCTTTAGTCTGGCGGACAACAGGAGCATAGCGCGCCATAGTCAGACAGGCAAGAGGAATGTGGCGCGACGGGCCCGCGTGCCGGACAGCGCGGCGACGTATGGCATCCTGCTGTCGTCACCGAGGGGGGAGACGTGTTCATCATTGAAGAGCGGCGCGATGCATACCTGATTTCCACCGACCCCGCGCGGCTGGATGCCCGCGCGATTCATGCGTATCTCGAACAGTCGTACTGGGCGTCCGGCATTCCGCTCGACGTCGTCGAACGCGCGATCCGCGGGTCGCTGTGCATCGGGTTGTACGACGACGGCCGGCAGGTCGGCTTCGCGCGCGCGGTGACCGATCGCGCCACGTTCGCGTATCTGGCGGACGTCTACGTCCTCGAGTCGCACCGCGGGCGGGGATTGGCAGCGTGGATGGTCGGAACGCTGCTGGCGCATCCTGATCTGCAGGGCCTGCGGCGTCTGTCACTCGTGACGAAGGACGCGCACGGGCTGTACGCGCGGTTCGGCTTCACGCCACTCCAATCACCGGACATGCACATGGAACTCACGCGGCCGGACGTCTACCGTCGCAGTACTGTCGAGCGCTGAGACGTCGGATCGCGCACGACCGAAGGCACGCGATGTCATCACCATCGATGGCCTGGCCCGTCGTCTTGCTCGTTGTCTGCGGCTTGCTCGAGGCGGGCTGCGGCTGGCTCATCTGGCGCCGCAGGGTGTACCGGCTCATCGCCGGCTACAACGCGCGGCGGCCGCCGCCACATCCGGAGCGCTTGGCGCGCTGGATTGGCGTCTCATGCCTCGTGCTCTGCGCGGTATCTGTCGCGGGCGGTGCGGCCATCACGCTCTGGCCATTGCACGCGCGCGCCGCGGCCCGGGTCATGGCCGTCCTCACCGTCGTTACCGTCGGCGTCCTGTTCGTCGGGACGAGTCTTACGCGGAAATGACGGCAGCGAATTGGACGACGCTCGCCTCACCGGTTGTACGGATACTCCTGCACCCAACTGAACCCGCGCGAGAGCAGTTGGAACTTCGCGTGATCGAGGCGCTCCGTTTCCATGTGCACCGCACGGTCGTCGAAGGTGCCGTCGAAGGCGAGGTGTTCGGGATTGGACGACGTCAGCT
>CALFMR010000510.1 GCA_937880585.1 uncultured Acidobacteriota bacterium | reverse complement strand
GGACGGCCGTGCGGATGTCCTCCGGCACGCTCGCGAGTTTCGAGATGAGATCCTCCGCGCTCTTGCCCTGGAGCTCGGGGTGCTTCTCGACCGCTGCATTCAGGTTGTTGACGTAGGCCGCGTGGTGCTTACCGTGATGAATCTGCATCGTCTGCGCGTCGATGTGGGGCTCGAGCGCGGCGAAGTCGTACGGCAGCGGCGGAAGCTGATAGGCCATGGGCGAAACTCCTGGGAAAAAGGCCGGCTCAGCGCGGGAACGGGCGTCGACCGGCTATGCCAATGCCAACATTCTATCCAACGCGACGCGCGCCCACGTGCGGGTCGGCTCGGGCACGACGGTGCGATTGCGGACCTCCCCGTCGATGAGGCCTTCGAGCACCCACAGCAGATGGTTCGGCGACACGCGGACCATCGTCGAGCAGAGGCAGCCGAGCGAGTCGAGCGTCATGACGGTGCGCGCCGGCGCGAGCTCGCGCGCGAGCCGATTGACGAGATGGATCTCGGTCGCAACCGCCCAGACGGATCCCTCCGGGCTGCCGGTGACGGTGCGGATGATGTAGTCGGTCGATCCCGACTCGTCGGCCGCCTGGACGACGTCGAACGTGCACTCCGGGTGCGCGATGACCTTCCCGTCGGGATGCGCCGCGCGGAATTGTTCGATCTGCCGCACACTGAACCGCGTGTGCACGCTGCAGTGGCCCTTCCACAGGACGAGCCGTGCGTGCTGCAGCGATGTGGGCTCGAGGCCGCCCAGGGGCGCGTCGGGATCCCAGAGGACCATCTCGTCGAGCGGGACGCCCATCTTGTACGCGGTGTTCCGACCGAGATGCTGGTCGGGCAGCATCAGGACGGTGCGACCGCGCGCCCACGCCCAAGCGAGCACCTTCGCGGCATTCGTCGACGTGCAGACAATGCCGCCGTGTTCACCGCAGAAGCCTTTGATGGCCGCGCTCGAGTTGATGTACGTCACCGGGATCACGCCGGTCACACCGACCGACGCCATCTCCTCCCAGCACGTCTCGAGCTGATCGATGGCGGCCATGTCGGCCATCGAGCAGCCGGCGGCGAGGTCGGGCAGGATGACCTGCTGGCGATCGCCGGAGAGCACGTCGGCGCTCTCGGCCATGAAATGGACGCCGCAGAACACGATCGTCTCGGCGGCTTCCTGCCGCGATGCGTACTGCGCGAGACGCAGCGAGTCGCCAGTGCAGTCGGCGAACTTGATGACTTCGTCGCGCTGATAGTGATGGCCGAGGATGACGACGCGATCGCCGAGGGCCGCGCGGGCGGCGGCGATACGGACCTCGAGCTCGGATTCGGGCAGGCGCAGGAACGCCTCGGGAAGGGGCTGTCGCTCACTCAGCCGCGTGCGTTCGTAGTCGGTGAGCAACTGGATGTCCATGTCGGATGGCCTCCGCCGCGCCCGGGAGCTTGTGAAAAATTTCTCAATCTCCAGGGACGAAAAAGGCCAAATCCCTTGAGGCTGTCGCCGACAGGGATTTGACGTACCGCTGATTATAGCAGCGTTTCCGGCGGAAAACGAGCGCGCGCCGGCGCGACCCGCGTCAGGACGCGACCGCGGCGCTCGAGTCGACGAGGTTGTAGAACGTGTCCCGCTCGAACGGCTCGCGCCCCGCGTCACGGATGAGCCGCCGGATGTCTGCGCTCGAGAGCACGTACGGCGTCCTCGAGCCCGCCATGTGATAAATGCGCTCTTCCTGCACCGTGCCATCGAGATCGTCGGCGCCGTACCACAGCGCGAGCTGCGCAATCTCGACCCCGGTCGCAATCCAGAACGCCTTGACGTGCGCGACGTTGTCGAGCAGCAGCCGCGACACCGCGTGCACGCGCAGTGTCTCGCTCGCCGCCGGCGCTGGCAGCTTGCGCATGCGGTTGTTGTCGGGATGGAAGGCCAACGGGATGAACGCCTGAACGCCGCCCGTCTCGTCCTGCAGCGCGCGCGTCCGCAGCAGATGGTCGACGCGCTCCTCGTCGGTCTCGATGTGCCCGTACAACATCGTGATGTTCGTGCGCATACCGAGCCGATGCGCGATCCGGTGCACCGACAGATACCGCTCGGCGTCCGCCTTGTCGGGCGCGATCTTTCGCCGCGCGCGTTCGGCGAAGATCTCCGCGCCGCCGCCGGGCAGCGACTCGAGTCCGGCCGCCATGAGCGCGCGCAGCACGGCCTCATCCGTCATGCCGTAGAGATCGGCGAAGAACGCGATCTCGACCGCCGTGAAGCACTTCAAGTGCACGTCGGGCCGGATCGCCTTCAGCCCACGCAGCAGATCGAGGTAGTAGTCGAACGGCAGGTCCGGGTGCAGGCCATTGACGACGTGGACCTCGGTGAGCGGCTGGCCGTCACGCTGCCGCAGCTTGTCGAACGCCTGTTCGAGCGACAGCGTGTACGCGTCGGGATCACCGGGTCGCAGGCGTGCGAATGAACAGAACAGGCAGCTTGCGACGCAGACGTTCGTCGCCTCGAGACGCAGGTTGACGTTGTAGTAGGTGCGCGGCCCGTGCCGGCGCTCGCGATCCTGGTTGGCGAGCCAGCCGACCGCGTGCAGGTCCGGACACGTGAACAGCCGCACGCCGTCGTCGAAGCTGAGCCGCTCCCCCGCGGACGCCTTGTCCGCGATGTCCGACAATCCCAGCGCGCGAAGGCGATCGTGCATGAGGGCTATGCGCCTCCCATCGCGAGGAGACGCAATGTGCGCGGGCGCGGACCGTCGAGCTCCGCGAAGAGCACGCGCTGCCATTGCCCGAGCACGAGCTCCCCGCCGCTCACCTGCAGCGTGACACCGTGGCCGAGGAACATCGCGCGCAGGTGCGCATCCGCGTTGAGACGCTCACAGTCGGAATGCGCGGGATCGTCGTGTAGCCATCCCGCCTCACGCGCCGCGATGCGTTCGAGCACGCGCGTCATGTCGCCGGAGAGCGCTGGCTGGAATTCATTGATGAACACCGCGCAGGTCGTGTGCAGGACGGTGAGATGCGCCAGCCCCGCATTGACGCCGAGCCGCCGCACCATCGGCGCCAGCCGCTCGGTGAGATCAACGATGTCGACGCGATGCGAGGTCTCGACGATGAACGACTCGGACCGGACGCGAAAAGCGCCCGCGTCGCTTGCGACGTCCACCACCGGCTGCGTGCGAATGGTGATGGTCGATCGCTTGCTCATGCCACCTCGAGGTCGTTCACGACGGCGCGCCGCCGGCCCGGCCGGCGCCCCGTTCCGCACATTCTGGCATGCTATACTCCGACCCGACAACCGCCGTCCGTCCGGCGGTCGGCGGCCGTGCGTGCGCGTCCTCTGCGGCCCTGCGGTGTCCTCCCTTGACGCTCAGACCGGCGATTCCCCTCGTCACGATGCCGTGCGATCCTGCACGTGCGGTCCCGTTTGGAGTCCATCGTCGTGCTCTTGGACGCGGTTGATCTCGAGTTCGCCTATCGCACGGGCCGCCGTTCGGCGCCGCCGCTCGTGGTCGACGGCGTGTCGCTTCACGTCGACGCGGGCTCGATCGTCGGCATCCTGGGCCCGAATGGCTCCGGCAAGACCACGCTGCTGAAACTGCTGTCGGGCGCGCTCGGGCCCACGGCGGGGCGCATCCTGTTCGACGGCCGCGACCTCGCGTCAATGTCCCGTCGCGCGCTCGCCGATCACGTCGCGGTCGTGCCGCAGGAGACACATCTCGCGTTCGATTACACCGTGCTCGAGATCGTCCTCATGGGACGCTACTCGAAGCTCGGTGCGTTCGAGATCGAAGGCCCCGACGACCTAGCGTCGGCAGGACGCGCGCTCGACGCCACCGGATCGAGACATCTGGCCGACCGGGCGTTCCCCACGCTCAGCGGCGGCGAGAAGCAGCGCGTGATCATCGCTTCCGCCCTGGCTCAGCTCGACATGCGTGGGACGACGGCCAACGCGGCGCCGCGCGGGTTACTCGTCCTCGACGAACCGACGGCGTCGCTCGATCTGAAGTACCAGCTCGAAGTCGCCGCCCTGCTCACGCGGCTCAATCGCACGCGGGGAATGACGGTCCTTCTGTCGACGCACGATCTGCGCTTCGCCGCATCGGTCTGCCAACACGTCGTGTTGCTCTCGCGCGGCCGCGTGCTCGCCCAGGGCACTCCGGCCGAGACGCTGACGCCCTCGCTCGTCAGCACGCTCTACGACATCGAGGCGGGCGTTGTCGCCCCGCTCCTCGCGTGACCGCTCGCTCCCCGCTCACGCGCGGCATCCCCGTCGTGCTGCTGTGCTTCGCGCTCATGGTGGCGGCCATCGTGTTCGCGCCGTTCATCGGATCCACGGACATCTCCTTCGGCGCGGTCTTCAGCCGCCGCGTGCCGTTCGCGGACAACATCGACGCGCAGATCTTCTTCCTCGCGCGGCTGCCGCGCGCGCTCGCGGCGGCGCTCGTCGGCGGCACGCTCGCCGCGGCCGGCGCGGTGTTCCAGGGCCTGCTGCGCAACCCGCTTGCCGAGCCGTACACGCTCGGCATCTCGGCCGGCGCGTCGCTCGGCGCGATGGTCGCGATCACGTTCGGTGCCATGCTGCCGACGGGCGGCGTGGCCACGGCTGGCCTGGCCGGTGCAGGCCTGGCGGTGCTCGTTGTCTACGCGCTCGCCAACGCGCGGCATCGCGGCCTGTCGACGACCGTCCTTCTGTTGTCGGGTGTGACGCTAAATGCGTTCTTCTGGGCGCTCATCCTGCTCGTGCAGTACTTGAGCGACTTCGCCGAGACCTATCGCGCGCTGCGCTGGCTCATGGGCGACCTCGACGTCGTCGGCTACTCGTCGATCGTGACGGCGCTCCCGCTGCTCGTCATCGCGTTCGTCGCGTTCGCCTGGCTGGCGCGGCCGCTCAATCTCTTGAGTCTCGGTGCCGAAGCCGCGGGCGCGCGCGGGTTGAACGTGGCGCGAGCACAGCGCGTGGCATTCTTCAGCGGGTCGCTCGCCACGGCCGGGGCGGTGTCGATCGGCGGCCCAATCGGCTTTGTCGGCATCATCGTGCCGCATCTCGTCCGGCTCGTCGTCGGCGCCGATCACCGGCTCGTGCTGCCGGCATCGGCATGTTTCGGCGCGGCGTTCCTCGTCGCCTGCGACGTCGTCGCGCGCACGGTGGCGGCGCCTCTCGACCTGCCGGTCGGCATCATCACGGCGCTGGCCGGCGGACCATTTTTTCTGTGGCTGCTGCTGAGGAGACGATGAGCGCGACCAGCCATCGGGGCGGAGCGTCAGCGATCCGCTCACAGCCACTGCGACTGCTCGCACGCGTCGCCGCCATTCTCCTCGCGGCGATGACGCTCAGTGCGCCGCGCACGCTCGCGCAAGTCGGGACTCGACCGGCGCGCGTCATCAGCCTCGTGCCGTCGGTCACGGAGATGATCTTCGCGATGGGCGCCGGGTCGATCGTCGTCGGTGTCTCGAGCTACGACCACTTTCCACCCGATGTCGCGACGCGCCCGCGACTCGGCGCGCTCGTCGATCCCGACTTCGAGCGCATTCTCACGCTTCATCCCGACTTGGTCATCGCCTACGGCTCTCAGGAGGATCTTGTCCGCCGCCTCGATGCCGCGCACATCGCGTCGTTCTCATACCGGAACGGCGGGTTGGACAACGTCACGGCGACAGTCCGCCGACTGGGCGAACGGCTGGGACGTCGCGCGGATGCCGAACGGCTCGCCGCGCGCATCGAGGCCGATCTCGGTCGCGTGCGACAGGCCGTGAAGGGACGGCCGCGCCCCCGCACGGCGCTGATTTTCGGCCGGGAGAGCGGCTCGCTTCGCGGTCTGTATGCGAGTGCCGGCGTGGGCTTCCTCCATGACCTGTTGGAGCTGGCGGGCGGCGATGACGTGTTCGGTGACGTCCGGCGCGAGAGCCTGCAGGTCTCGACCGAGATGCTGCTCGCGCGCCGGCCGGACGTCGTCATCGAGATTCACACGTCCGAGGGCTGGACGCCCACCCGCCTCGCGCAAGAGCGACACGTGTGGGACGCGCTGCCCGCGCTGCCCGCCGTGCGGACCGGCCGCGTCTATCTGCTTGCCGACGACAGCCTGTCCATCCCCGGCCCGCGCGTCGCCGACATCGCCGAACGGTTTGCGCGCGTCCTGCATCCGGACGCGTTCACGCCGAACCGATCAGAAACGCGATAGACGGCAAGTCGGCCTCCCGGCCCCGAGACGCGTCTCCTGCGACTGTCGTGGTGTCTAGACGAACTCGACCGGTACCGGCCGCGGGATGAGCTGCTTCTCGTAGGCCTCGCCGAAGAAGCGCGCGAGAGCCGCGCGGCCGCGGTCGCCGTAGTCGAGCGTGAGCTGGTTCACGTACATCCCGACGAAACGATCGGTGTCGTCAGCCGGCAGACCACGGCCATACTGCTGCGCGTAGGCGACCGCCTCGGGACGATGCGACAAGGCGTGCGCAATGCTGTCGTGCAGCATCGTCGACACACGGCTGATCGTCTCGGGACCGAGATCGCGGCGGATGACGTTGCCACCGAGCGGGAGCGGAAGGCCGCCCGTCCGCTCGAACCACCACTCACCCAGGTCGACGATCTTGTGCAGGCCGTCGGCCTCATACGTGATCTGGCCTTCGTGAATCAGCAGGCCAGCGTCGACCTTGCCGTCGAGCACGGCCTGGCCGATCTCGTCGAACGGCACGACCTCGTACTTGAACACGGGATCGTAAAGACGAAGCGTGAGAAACGCGGACGTCAGCTCGCCGGGAATTGCGATCTTGAGATCCGCGAGACGGACGGGGGCATTGCCCTTCGCGGGATGCGGCTCGCGCGCGACGAGGATCGGACCGTACTGATCGCCCATGCTCGCGCCGTGCGGCAGAAGCGCGTAGCGATCCAGCAAGTGCGCGTAGGCGTGAAAGGAGACGGCCGTGACTTCGTAGCGCCCCTCGAACGCGGCGCGGTTGAGCGTTTCGATGTCGGCCAGCACCTGCGCGACCTCGATGTCGCCGGCGCCGATGGCGCCCGACGCCAGCCCGTAGAACATGAACGCGTCGTCGGAATCCGGACTGTGAGCAACGGTAATTTTCATCCCGGATAGTCTCGCATATCGACCCGGATCAATCGCCTGGCAGCGGCTGACGCAGGACGGCCAGACGCGCGAACAGGCGGCCGACCGAGGCAGGGCCGGCCAGGCGGAAGTCGATGAGATGCGTGTGCGGCCGCGGCCCCACGCCGACGACGGTATCCGACTCGCCGAGCGTGTCGAATGCATCCTCATCGGTCCGGTCATCGCCGAGATAGAGAATCGATACCGCTTCCCCGAGCCGGGTTTCGACGCGTGCCTTGATCCATTCGGCCGCGCGCCCCTTGTGCCAGTCGACGTCCGGCAAGAGCTCGAGCGCCTTGGCGCCCGTCATCGACTTCAGGACGCGTGCTTCGAGCTGCGGCTCGGCCAGCGCCTCGAACTCTTCCAACGCACGGTCAGCCAGGTCGGGCGGCGCGAGGCGCACGTGACAGGTGAGCGCGTACGTCTTGTTCTCGAGGTACACGCCCGGGCACCAGGCGAGCTCGCGCGCGGCGGTCCGCGCGAGGCGATCGATGACCTGGGCGACGCTGTCGAGCGCGTAGTGATGAAAGGCGCAATCCGGCCCTTCGATCTCGAGGCCGTGTAGCCCCGCGACGAAGGCCGCGGCCGGCCCCACGCGCGCGGCGACGTCCGCCATCCTTCTGCCGCTCACGACGCCGAACGTCACGGTCGGCTGCCGGGCAATCGCCGTGATGCCAGCGGCCACGGCGTCGGTGACGAACGCCTCTTCCGGCGTCGGCGTGAGGTCGGCGAGCGTGCCGTCGAAGTCCGTCAACAACAACAGGTGACGACCCGCGGTCCGCGCTTCGATGGCGGTCGCGACGCGGTCGGACGTGTCGTATGTCGCGCTGTTGCGCTCGTGCTGCCTACCCAGAGAGGAACCCCGTGCCTTTCCGCCGTTCGAGCCGATCGAGGATATCGGACGCCCAGGCGAGGACGTCGCGCCCGGCTACGCGCCGCCGGAGCGCCTGCATGCGCCGCCGCTGTTCCCAGCGCGGCATCTCGATCGCGCGTTCGATCGCTGCCGCGAAGCCGCGTTCGTCGTAGGGGTTGATGATGAGCGCCTCGGACAGCTCTTCGGCTGCGCCCGCCAGCTCGCTCAGGATCAGCACGCCCTGGTGATCGTCGCGCGCGGCGACGAACTCCTTGGCGACGAGGTTCATGCCGTCGTGGAGCGACGAGACGACGCAGAAATCCGCAATGCGATAGAGCGCGACGAGCTGCGGAAGCTGGAACGTCTCCTTGAGATAGATGATCGGACACGCGCGTCCACGCCGGCCGAACTCCTGGTTCACGCGCGCGATCTGTCCTTCGATCTCCGCCTGGATCTCGGCGTAGCCCGGCACGTCCGATCGCGACGGCACGCCGATCTGCAGGAACGTGAACCGGCCGACGAGCTGCGGCCGCTCGCGCAGCACGCGCGCGATGGCGGCGACGCGCTCGGGAATGCCCTTCGTGTAGTCGAGCCGATCGACGCCGACGCCGACGATGTGATCCGAGAGCCCGAGCGAGTCGGCGAGCGTCTGCATCTCGGCCGGCAGCGTCGGCTCGGCCAGGATCGTGCTGATGCGATCGAAGTCGGCGCCGATGGGAATCGCGACGACGCGGACCGGACGATCGCCGAAGTAGACGACATCGCCGGAGACCGACGCGCCGATCTCGTCAGCGACCGCCGCGAGGAAGTTGCGTTGATCGCGCGGCACCTGAAACGCGACGAGGTCGTTGCTCAGCATCCCCTCGAGCAGCTCGCGCCGCCACGGACAGATGCGCAGCCGATCGACGTCCGGCCAGGGGATGTGCCAGAAGAGCGCGGTCCGAAGCTGCCGGCGCGCGCGGAGATCTTTGGCGACGAGCGCGAGGTGATAGTCGTTGAGGAACACCGACGAGCTCGGCTGCGCCTCGGTGGCGGCCGCTTCGGCGAACAGCCGGTTCACCTGTTGATAGGCCGCCCAATCCTCGTCATTGAACACGGGCCGGACGTGCGCCTGATGACACAACGGCCACAGCGCGCTGTTCGCGAAGCCGGCGTAATAGTGCTCTTCCTGGTACGGTGTGAGCCACAGCCGCCGGAGCCGATAGGCCGGTGCGTCGGGCGGCACTTCGACCGACTGGTTTTCGTCGACGACGTCGCGATCGGCGCTGCCCGCGCCGTGCGCGATCCACACGCCGCCGCGCTCGCGCATGAGCGCATCGAGCGCGACCGACACGCCGCCGGGCGTAGGCTTGGCCTGAATCGATCCGTCCTCCGCGCGCTCGTGGACCCACGGCTCGCGGTTCGACACGACGATGAGCGTTCCGTCGGAACGGCCGATTTCACCCGCCTGCGCCAGCGCCGCGCGGAAGACAATCGGTCCGACGAGCTGCGTGATCGCCACCACGGCGACGACCGCCGCCTGCAGGCGCGATCCCCAGTCCGGCAGCGCAATCGCCACGGCTGCCCATCCGACCGTCGTCCCCGCCGTCGGCAGGAGGGCGCGCCAGAGGAGCGAGCGCACGACCGGAGTCGTGTCGCCAGTCACGCGCGCGCCAACCGACACGCCGACGCGCAGGAAGCCGGCGAACAGCGCCGTCAGCCCGACGGCGAAAATTCCGATCGTCGCCACGGCCTCGACGTGCATCGACGCGCCGAGCGCGGCGAAGAACAGCACGAGCACCGGCATCGCGGCGTGCTCCATCGCGTCGTGGAGCACCGTGCCGACTTCGGGCAGGACGTTCTGGACGACGAGCCCGGCCGCGAGGCCCGCGAGAAACGGCTCGAGACCGAACGGCGCGGTGAACGCCGTCAGAATCGCGCAGAGCGTCAAGAGGACAATCGTGAGCTCGCGGCCGACGTAGCGCAGATAGAGCGTCAGCAGCGCGCCCATCGCCGTGCCGAAGGCGACCGACCCGAGAATCGTCCATGCCACGCCGACCAGGGCGTCCGCTGAGCGAAACGCCGACCCCTCGAACACGAACGCGGCAATCGCCTGCCAGCCCGCGAGGAGCACGAGCGAGACGACCTGCATCAGGACCGCGATCTCCATCGATCGATCGGCGAGCGGGCCGCGCGCGCGGCTCTCCGCGATAATGGCGACCGTCACGGCCGGCGACGCGGCCACGAGCAATGTGGCTGTCAGCGCCGCAGCGACCGCGCGCCTGCCGTCTACGCCGATCTTTTCCGCCCGCGCGTTGGTGACCACCGCCAGGTTGCCGCGCCGCCGCGCCGGGTTGAGCTAGCCGACCGCGGTCGAGCAGCGCCGGCCGTTGCGCGTCGTCGTCTGGTGATAGCCGACGCCGTCCTGCGCCGCGCCGTTGAAATCGTCGTTGCGCGGAAAGCCCATCGCCATTGCGCTTTCGATAAAGGCTTCGGCGATCGGGTGCTTCT
>CALFMR010000509.1 GCA_937880585.1 uncultured Acidobacteriota bacterium | reverse complement strand
CAGGTGGTGCGCCTCATCGGCGGGCAGGTCGACGACGCCGGAGCCGGCATCCGGGGCGTAACAGCGGTGTCGCGACACGCCCGAGACTGTAGCATCGTGACGAGACGGCGTCTCGTCCCCACGGCCGGGCGATCGCATGCCGTATACTTTCGACGCGATGGTGTTTCGTGGACAGACGCTCGGCAAGTACCGCATCCTCGACCCGCTCGGCAGCGGCGGCTTCGGCACGGTGTACCTCGCCGAAGACACGTGGATCGACAAGCGCGTCGCCATCAAGGTGCCGCACCGGCAGAATCTCGACTTCGGCGAGCTCTTGCGCGAGCCGCGGCTGCTCGCGTCGATGAACCATCCGAACGTCATCAACGTCATCACGGCCGAGAAGCAGGACGGCGTCTTCTTCATCGTGATGGAGTACGTGCCCGGCGAGACGCTCGAGACGATCATCGTCGAGCACGGCGCACTCGACCTGCCGACGGCACTCGACTACACGTGCCAGATCGCGAACGCCGTCGACCACGCGCACCGGCAGGGCGTCATTCATCGCGACCTGCGGCCCGCGAACGTCTTCGTCACCGAGCGCGGGCTCCTGAAGGTCGGCGACTTCGGCACGTCGCGGTTTCTCGAGATCGCCGCGCACGGCACGACGGTCATCGGCAGCCCGCCGTACATGGCACCCGAGCAGTTCGAGGGACGCGCCGTCTTCGCGTCGGACCTGTACTCGCTCGGCATCACCATGTACCAGATGCTCACCGGCGTGCTGCCCTACGACACGCCGGCACCGTCCGATCTCGAGCGGCTGCGGCGGGGCGATCTCATCCAGTCGCCGCGGCTCCGCAACCCGGCGATCCCCGTGGCGATCGAGTCCATCGTCCTTCGCGCGCTGCAGCCGGATGTCTCGCTGCGCTACGCGCGCGCCGAGGATCTCCTGAACGATCTCCTCAGCGTGCGGCACGAACCGGTCGTCCGTCGGCCGGTCACGCCCGTGGCCGTCGGATCGTCCGACGCACCGCGCGCCCTCCGCCGTCCGACGCCCACGCCGACCCCGTCGCGCGTGCGGCCGCTCGGCGCCGGATCGAGCCGCTTCTGCTGGCAGTGCCGCAAGCCGCTCCCGTCGAAGAGCGCACGCTGCCCGTTTTGCGGCGAAGCGCAGTAAAACTGCTACCATAAGATCTTCGCCGCGCCTCACCTATCGTGAGGCCTGCGGGCGACCACCCCACCAGGAGCGTTCATGGCCTTCGACGGCACCGGCAAGGTGTGGATGAATGGCACCCTCATCGACTGGAAGGACGCCACCATCCATGTTGCGTCCCACGTCATCCACTACGGTACCGCCGTCTTCGAAGGCGTCCGCTGCTACAAGACGCCGGCCGGCTCCGCGTTCTTCCGTCTCGATGCGCACGTCCGCCGGCTGTACGACTCGGCGCACATCTATCGGATGGACTGTCCGATCGACGCCGATCGCTTCACGCAGGGTGTGGTCGACACGGTCCAGGCCAACCAGCTCGAGGCGTGCTATATCCGGCCAATCGTCTACCGCGGCTACCGCGAGCTCGGCGTCAATCCGCTGCACTGTCCGGTCGACATGGCGATCATGGTGTGGGAATGGGGCGCGTACCTCGGACCGGAAGCGCTCGAACGCGGCGCCGACGTCTGCGTGAGCACGTGGAATCGTCCGGCGCCGAACACGTTTCCCGGCATGGCCAAGTCGTCGGCCAACTACGCGAACTCGGCGCTCATCAAGATGGAAGCCGTGCTCAGCGGTTACTCGGAAGCGATCGCGCTCGACGTCTTCGGCCGCGTGAGCGAAGGCAGCGGCCAGAATCTCTTCCTCGTCCGCGACGAAGTCATCACGACGCCGCCGCTCGCCGCGTGCGGCCTGGCCGGCATCACGCGCGACAGCGTCATCACGCTCGCCGAGGAACTGGGCTATCGCGTGAAGGAACAGGACATTCCGCGCGAAGCGCTGTATGCGGCCGACGAGCTGTTCTTCACCGGCACGGCCGCCGAGATCACGCCGATCCGGTCGGTGGACAAGATCACGATCGGCAGCGGCCGCCGCGGGCCCGTCACGGCCGCCCTGCAGCAGGCCTTCTTCGACTACGTCAACGGCGTCACGCCGAACCGTCACGGCTGGCTCCAGCCGGTCGAGATTCCGGCCGGATCGCCGACACCCGCGGCCGCCGCCGCGCGCAAGTAGACCGGCGATTTTGTAAGCGTCCGCCGAATCGCCGCCTGTTCATCGGCGGAAACCGACTGGCGCCGTCCGCCCCCCCTCCGGCAAGTGATTTGCACACCGATCCAGCCCCGGCCTGCCTCCGAGGCCGAGGGCGAGGTTCGGCCAGCATGACGTTCGATCAGCTCATCGTCGCGGCGACTGAAAGCAAGGCGTCCGACATCCACCTGCGCGCGGGACACGCGCCGCTCGTCCGCGTCAACGGCGAGCTCCAGCGCTGGACGACCGTGGCGCCGCTCACGGCCGCCCATCTCGAGGCGATCGCGGGCCGCCTGTTGCCGCCCGTCCACCAAGAGCGCCTCCAGACCAAGCTCGAGGTCGACGTCGCCTGGCAGGCGCCCGGCAACACGCGCGTGCGCGCGAGCGTATTTCGCCAGCGCGGCACGATTGCCGTCTCGATGCGTCTCATCCCGGACCAGATTCCGCCGCTCGAAGTGCTCGGCCTGCCCTCGGCCGTGGTCAAGCTGGCCGAGGAATCGCGCGGCCTCGTGCTCGTGACCGGCGTCACGGGCAGCGGCAAGAGCACGACGCTCGCCGCGATCGTCGATCTCATCAACCGCACGCGCGCGCTGCACGTCCTCACCATCGAAGATCCGATCGAGTTCGTGCACAAGGACGCGAAGGCCGTCATCACGCAGCGCGAGATTGGCTTCGACACGCCGTCCTACGCATCGGGCTTGCGCGCCGCTCTCCGCCAGGATCCGGACGTCATCCTCATCGGTGAAATGCGCGATGCGGAGACGATCGAGACGGCGCTCGTCGCGGCCGAGACCGGCCACCTCGTCTTCTCGACCCTGCACACGCTCGACGCGCCCGAGACGATCAACCGCATCGTCGCGGCCTTTCCGCCGCACCAGCAGGATCAGGTTCGCACGCAGCTCGCGCGCGTGCTGCGCGCCGCGGTCTCGCAGCGCCTGCTGCCGCGCGCCGACGGCAAGGGCCGCGCGCTCGCGGCCGAAGTGCTCATCTCGACGCCCTACATCCGCGACTGCATCCAGGACGCCGACAAGACGTCGCTCATCGCCGACGCCATCGTCGCCGGCGGATCGGAGTACGGGATGCAGAGCTTCGACCAGGCCATCCTCGCCTTGTGCCAGAATCACACCGTGACTCTCGCCGAGGCCGAGCGCTGGGTGACCAACGTCGAGGAGTTCCGCATGCGCCTGCGTGGCATCACGCCGGGCGGCGCAGCCGTCATGGCGATGGGCGGCGGCATGGGCGGAGACGTGCAGCGCTTCAGCGTCTGACATGCGCCGGCGGCGCGGCCCGTCCGATCCTCCGTCAGACATCTCGACCGGTGCCATCCGGGCCGCCGCCTTGCGGCTGCTGGGCCGGCGCGACTACACGCACACCGAGCTCAGCGCCAAGCTGACGACGCGCGGCTATCCGGGCGACGTCGTCAGGGAGGTCCTCGCGCAGCTCGCCGCCGACCGACTCGTCGACGACCGTCGCGCCGCCGCGGCGCACGTGAGGACGGCGAGCCGCATCAAGGGGCGAGGCCGACAACGGATCGCCCGCGAGCTCACCGCACGCGGCGTGGACGAGGACGTCGCCGCTGACGCGCTCGGACAGATTTCTCCAGACGACGAGCGCGCCGTGCTCCGGCGCCTCCTGACCCGATCGCCCCTGCCGCCGCACCCCACCCCGGCTGACCGGCGGCGGCTGTTTCAGCGCCTGGTCCGCAGGGGCTTCTCCATCGACCTGGTGGCCAAGATGCTGCGTTACGGGCCGGACGAGGACGACTGAGGGAGATAGAATCGACGGTTGCATGACCGCCAACGACGTTCGGCAGAGCTTCCTCGACTACTTCGCCCGTCACGGACACCGCATCGTGGCCTCGGCGCCACTCGTGCCCGGCGACGACCCGACGTTGCTCTTCACGAACGCGGGCATGAACCAGTTCAAGGATCTCTTTCTCGGCAAAGAGCGTCGCGACTACCGGCGCGCGACCACCGCGCAGAAGTGCATGCGCGTGAGCGGCAAGCACAACGACCTCGACAACGTCGGGCCGTCGCTGCGGCATCACACGTTCTTCGAGATGCTGGGCAACTTCTCGTTCGGCGACTACTTCAAACGCGAGGCGATCCCCTTCGCGTGGGAGTTGCTGACGAGCGTGTGGGGCCTTCCCGCCGATCGGCTCTATCCCACGATCTTCCGCGGTGAAGCCGGCGTAGAGCGCGACGCGGAAGCCTTCGAGATCTGGACGTCGCTCGTGCCCGCGTCGCGGATCACGGAGCTCGGCCTCGCGGAAAACTTCTGGCAGATGGGCGACACCGGCCCGTGCGGCCGATGCTCGGAGATCCACTACTTCCGTGGCACGGATATCCCCTGCGATCAGCCCGTCTGCCGCGGCGTCGAGTGCTCGTGCGAACGCTACGTCGAGGTCTGGAACAACGTCTTCATGGAGTTCGATCGCGACGAGCGCGGCACGCTCACGCCGCTGCCGGCGCCGTCGATCGACACCGGCATGGGTCTCGAGCGCATCGTCGCCGTCATCCAGGGCAAGCTGTCGAACTACGACACGGACCTGTTCACGCCGATTCTCGACGCCATCGCCACACGCGCGGGACAACCGTACACCGGCGCGGCGGGCCCCGATACCCATCCTGACGTGTCGATACGCGTCATCGCCGACCATCTTCGCGCGATGACGTTCCTCATTGGCGACGGCGTGCTGCCGTCAAACGAGTGGCGCGGGTACGTGCTGCGCAAGATCATGCGGCGTGCCATGCGGCACGGCAAGAAGCTCGGCTTCACCGAGCCCTTTCTCTACGAGCTCGTCGACGTGGTCGTCGCCGAGATGGGCGGCGCGTATCCCGAAATTCGCGACGGCCGCGACGCCATCGTGAGGACGGTGCGCGCCGAGGAAGATCGGTTCGACGCCGTGCTCACGTCGGGTCTGCCGCGGCTCGAGGAACTGCTCGACCGGACCGCCGCGGCCGGCGCGGCGCGTGTGGACGGCCGTGAGGTGTTCCGCCTCTACGACTCGCTCGGCGTACCGCTCGACTTCGCCGAGGATCTCGCCAGTCAGCGCGGTCTCGCGATCGATCACGACGGGTACGAGGCGGCTATGGAGGCGCAGCGCGAACGTGCCCGCGCGGGCAGCACGTTCGAGACGAAGAAGGCGGCCGGCTTCGAGTATCGCGACGCCGCCGAGCGCGCGCGTCTCGAGAGTCTCGGCGATCGCTTCGAAGGCTACACGACCACCGAGGTCGACGACGCCGTCGTCGTCGCGGTGTTCGACGACGCACGACGGCAGGTCGAGCGACTGGATGCCGGTGCGGCCGGCTACGTCGTGCTGGACCACACGCCGTTCTACGTCGAGTCGGGCGGCCAGGTCTCCGATGCCGGCCAGTTCCTCGCCGGCGATCGCGTGATCGCCGACGTCACCGCAATGGCGCGTCTGACGCCAGGCGGCCCGCGCGCGCATCATGTCCGCGCCAACGCGCCACTGCAGCCTGGCGATCGCGTCGTCGCGCGGGCGAACGCCGAGGCGCGCGACGCCACGCGGCGCAACCACACGGCGACGCACTTGCTGCACGCTGCGCTGCGCCAGCAACTCGGCTCGCACGTACGGCAGAAGGGGTCGCTCGTCGCGCCCGATCGCCTGCGCTTCGATTTCTCACACGCACAGCCGCTCACGGCCGACGAGCGGCTCGCCGTCGAGCGCGTCGTGAACGAACAGGTCTATCGCGACGCGCCGGTGACGACCGACATCCGGCCGACGGAAGAGGCCGTCAAGTCCGGCGCCATGGCGCTCTTCGGCGAGAAGTATGGCGACACGGTGCGCGTCGTCTCCATTCCTGGCTTCAGCCTGGAGCTCTGCGGCGGCACGCACGTCTCGGCGACGGGTCAGATCGGACCGTTCGTCCTGACGGAGGAAGCCGGCGTTGCCGCCGGCGTGCGGCGCATCGAGGCACTCACCGGCGCGGGCGCAGTGGCGCACCTTCAGGCGCGCGTCGGCGCCCTGCACGACGTCACCGCCGCGCTCGGCGTGCCCGAGGCTCAGGCGGCGACGGCCATCGCGAAGCTGCAAAGTGAGGCGCGACGCCTCGGCCGCGAGAACGCGCAACTCAAGATGCAACTCGCGCTGGGCGGCGGTCAGGCCGCCGGTTCGAACGCGGATGCCGACGTCGTGACGGTTGGCGACGTGAAGTTCGTTGGACGACGCGTGGCCGGCCTCGAACGCGACGCGATGCGCAGTCTCGCCGACTCGCTGCGCGATCGCATTCAGCGCGGCGTCGTCGTGCTCGCCGCCGAACACGACGGCAAGGTGCACCTGCTCGTGTCGGTGACCAAGGACCTGACGTCGAAGCTGAAAGCCGGCCAGCTCGTCAAGACGCTCGCCCCCATCGTCGGCGGAGGCGGCGGCGGCCGCCCGGACTTCGCCGAAGCCGGCGGCAAAGATCCGTCACAGATCGACGCGCTGCTCGCGAAGGCCCACGAACTGGTAGCCGAAGCGCTTAGCTAGCCTAAGCGCTTCGATGAACGTTTCCCTGTGCCCTGGGCCTGAAGGCCCAGGGCTCCACAGAGGGAAAATCGTCGGGTTCGTGGAGCCCCGGGCCTTCAGGCACGGGGAAACCGGAACTCAGCCAAGATTGCGGCTGCGCGGCAGAACGGCGCCAAAGGCGGCAGACCGCGTAAGTCGTCGGCCGCATAGCCGACGCACACTCGCTCTTACGACGCCGCCGCGGCCTCGGCGACCTCTCGCGACGGACGGAACAGGATCGCGAACAGCACGAAGACGACGGCCGCGCCGATCGACGGGATGATCCAGATGCTGCGCCAGTCGTGGCCGGCCCCCTGGACGTAGGCGTCCACCACCCGGCCCGAAAGCGACGCGCCGACGAAATAGCCGACGCCGTTGGTGACGAAATTCAGGAAGCCCTGCGCCGCGGCGCGCGTCTTCGGTCCGGCCTGCTGGTCGGTGTAGATCTGCCCGCCGACGAAGAAGAAGTCGTAGCAGATCCCGTGCAGCAAAATGCCGGCATAGAGCAGCCACATCCCCGATCCGATGTTCCCGTAGGCGAACGCCGCATAGCGCGCCGCCCAGCCGAACATGCCGAGCAGCATGATGCCCTTGATGCCAATCCGCCGCAGGAAGAACGGCAGGAGCAGCATGAAGCCGAACTCGCTCATCTGGCCGAACGTCTGGATGAACGCCGGCTCGGGCGCGTGGATCTCGTTCAGGAACGGATTGGCGAACGTGTAATAGAACTGCAGCGGGATGCAGAGCAGGAACGATCCCAGGATGAAGATCCGGAACGACGGCTCCTTCAAGAGATACAGCGCGTCGAGCCCGAGCGCGTCCCGGAACGAGAACGCCGTGCCCGCGGCTTTCGGCGGCGTATGCGGCAGCGCGAAGCAGAACACGCCCATCACGACCGACGCCCCGGCGGCGAGCTGCATCGGCAGCGCCAGCGCATCCGCCTTCAGCACGCGGCCGACGATGATGCCGGCGACGATCCAGCCGATCGTGCCGAGCACGCGGATGATCGGAAAGTCCTTGGCCGCGTCCGGAATGTGATGGAACGCCACCGAGTTGGTGAGCGACAACGTCGGCATGTAGCAGAGCGAATACAGGATCAAGAGCGGATAGAACGTCGCCCAGTTCGTGTCACGCGACACGAACCACATCAGCACGGCGCCGATCAGGTGCAGCGCCGCGAGGATTTTCTCCGAGGCGAAGAACCGGTCAGCGACGATGCCGAGAAAGAAGGGCGAGACGAGCGCGGCGACCGCCGTCGCGCCGAAGGCCAGGCCGACCTGGGCGCCCGTGAACCCCAACGTCTGTCCGAGGTACGTGCCCATCGTCACGTACCACGCCCCCCAGATGAAGTACTGGAGGAACATCATGATCGAGAGCTTGGTGCGGATTCCCATAGACGTGCGATGACGTGTGGCGCGGCCGGCGTGCCGGCACGCGGATCGAGCGGCAGGACAGGGCGCGCATCAGCCAGATGCGCCTGTAACTCTATGTCCGGAATGCGGGGTTTGTCACGCCGGCGCGACACCCGCGACGCCGACCTGGCAGGGGCCAGGTGGCGTCACGGACGTGGGAGGGGAAACGCAGCGGCCGGCGCGAGGCAAGCCGCGCTGCGTCGCACCAGCGGGAGGGCACGGGCGGCTTACGGGAAACGCAGGCGGATGCCTGCGCCGATGAGCACGCCGCCCGCCTTGAACTCCTGCGTCGCATCGGACTGACCGACCGCCACGGCCGCCGCGTCCTTCATATCGACCGTCGCGCGCTCGAACCGGAACATCGCGCCAACGCCGACGTTCGGCGTGAAGTACTTCGCCAGGTCCGCGCCGACGTGGAAGCCCCAGGCGCACGCGCACGTCTGGCTGTCGTCGCCGGTCACGACGTGGTCGATCGTGAAGTCGTAGGCGCCGTCATCGGTGAGCGTCTCGGTGATGCCGAGATCCTCGATGAGCGTCTGGTTGACGTACAGCCGCGACGGTCCGATGAAGAACTTCAGCGACAGGCTGTCGTCGTGGAGTGGCGGCGCCACGACCAGCTCGAGATGGACCGCGCGCTCGGTGTGATCCAGCTCGTCGGTCGTCGTCCCCGAATGCGTGACCGCCTGATCGAACACGAGCGGGTGCGGCAGGGTCAGGGAGTAGTCCGCGGTGTGGCTGCTGTGATACCGATTCACGGCCACCGCGGCGCCAATCCAGGGCGTGAACATGTACCCGGCCGTCGCGTCGAGCATCGCGCCGCCCGGCACCTGATACGTGTTCGTGCGCGTCTCGGTCTCACCGCGCAGCGGCGTCGAGACCGTCTGCGTGAAGTCGCCCGTCGCGGGTACTTGGCCGCCGACGTTGCCGCCCAAGAAGATGCGGCTCTGGGCCGACGCCATGCTCGGCAGCATCAGGCTTCCGACGACGATCAACGGAAGCCCCTGTAGGAGCCGTCTCCCTACACTGGACATTGCTCTCTCCCTTTCGCGCGTTGGACGCCGCGCAGTCCCGACTGCCCTATGCAGTACGGATCACGAGCCAAAGCCGGCTGGGGGAGCAGCAGAGCCCGGAGCGTAGCATGCGGATCGGACGAAAACAGTCGGCGGAAGCGCCGTTCGACGTAGGACTGCGCCGACACGACGCGCCGCACCAGGAAGGCGTACGCCACCGGTTGCGCGGGCGGTTCGGCCGGCACCTGTCCGTCGTGCCGCGCGGAAGATTCGTGCAGGGCATCGAACGCGGATTCGCCGGTTCCGGCGGCCGGTGATGCCTCGACCGAACTGGTGAAACGCTGGAGGCGGCTCTCCGGCTAGAGTGATGACATGAGCGATCCTTCCGAGCCCATTCGGCTGGACGTCTGGCTGGACGTCTCATGCCTCTTCCCCACGCGGTCCGAGGCCCAGCGTGCGTGCAAGGGCGGCAAGGTGGACGTCAATGGACAGTCGGCCAAGCCGAACCGTGTCGTGAAGCCCGGCGACATCATCGAGCTGACACGCGCCGCGGGCCGACGCCAGCGCGTGGTGGTGAAGGGACTCGCCGACCGGCACATTCCGAAAGCCGAGGCGCGCGCGCTCTACGAGGACACGACGCCACCGCCCTCGCCTGAACAGCAGGCGCTCCTCGATCTCCTGCGCCTGGCCGGCCCGAGCCGGCGGCCGCTCGGCACCCCTGACCGGCGCGAGCGGCGCCGGCTGCGCCGCGAGAAGGAGGACGGCGCCCGCTAGAGGAGCGCGTGGTATACTCTGACGTTTCTGGCCCTATTTGCGGGCCCGACACTGGCGGACGCGTTCCGCAGACGAGGACAGGGAGTGGCCACTCGACACGCTTCGGCGGTGAAAGCGCACCGCCAGACCATCAAACGGACCGCGCGCAACCGCGAGCTGCGCTCGAAACTGCGGACCGGCCTCAAGGCCATCCGCCAGGCGATCGACGCCGGCGAATCCGATCGCGCGAAGACGCTCCTCAGCCAGACGTTCTCCCTTATCGACAAGATGTCCGGCAAGGGCATCATTCACGACAACGCCGCGGGCCGGTACAAGTCGCGGCTCGTCAAGCGCCTGAACACGCGTCCGTCCGCCAGCTAGGCCACGGCGGCACGGGGCGGCACTCCCCCGCTGTGGAGCCCTGGGCCTTCAGGCCCAGGGACGCCATCTCACCGCCGGCTGTCCCATCCACGCCGCGCGGGCTGCGGCCGGCCTGTCAACTCGACGACGAGCCGCTCTACGAGCACGCGGTCGTCGCCACCCGATCGCTTCAACGCCAGATCCGTTCTGAGCAGCGCGTCGACGGCCGCCTTGACGCGGCCGGGATCGCTTTCCGCCAGCCGCTGCGACACCCACCACCGAAGCTGACCGACGAGCGCGTGCGGAGAATCGCCGCGGTCGAGTCGGAGATCCAGCGCCGCGAGCGCGCGCGCGACGTCGCCGTTGGCAATCGCGTTCACGACCGCCCACTCGTCATCGACCGCCGTTGCCTCCGACACGACTTCCATCACATCGTCCGGCGTGATGTGCGATCGGCCGTGGATGAAGAGGTCCAGCTTCTCGACGTCGCCGCGCAGCTTCGTGATGTCCTGACCGGCGCGGCTGACGAGCAGGCGCGCGGCCTCGGGATCGATCGTTCGGCCGGATCGGACGAGCTCGTCGCGCAGCCACGCGGCGGCCTCGCTCACCGTGTCGCCCCGGCCGGCCTGAAATCCCGCGAACGTCGTGACGTCGGCCACTTCCATGAGCCGCTTCGTCAAACGACGCGTGCGATCAACCTCGGCCGCTACGAAGATGAGCGACGTCGACGACACGGGCGCGGAGAAATATTCTTCGAACGGTCCCGCATCGACGGTCGGCTCATCGCCGCTCTCCTCCGCGTCACCCTCGTCGCTCGCACTCTTGCCGCCTCGCTTCGGCTTGAGCACGCGCTCGGCGCGCAGGACGATGACCACGCGCCGGTCGCCGATCATGGGCAACGCACGCGCCGCGGCGATGATGTCGACGGGCGCCGCCTCTTGCTCACCCGCGTAGAAGCGATCGACCGCAAATGGCCGGTCGGCTTCGTCGATGGTCGCTTCCATCGCGTCGACCATCCGGTCGATCAGCTTGACGTCCTCGCCGACGAGCAGGTGCACGGCCGAGAGCCGGCCGGCCGAGATCTTCTTCTTCAGCGCGGGTAGGTCGAGCGAGGGCACGGCGGATTCAGAACGCTTCGAAGACCGACGTCACGACCTCGCGCGCGAACTTCTCCGCCATGCGCTGGAACGCCGCGCTGTCCTGCGTGAAGAGCGCGGTCGGGTCGTTCGGCACGGCGCTCGTCGTGACGTTGTAGTCGTCGGTCACACTCACAGCCGGGTTCTGCCAGATGATGCGATCGCCATGCAGATCCTTGAACTGGACATTGGCGGTCGTGACGATGGCGAACTGCGAGACCTGGTTGCTGCTGTTGAAGGCGACGGGTCGAAGCGCAACGCTCGTGATCGTCGCCGTGAACACGGCGTCGACGCCCGTGGCCTGCGGCAGGATGCGGTACTTGCCCTTGCCCTGAAACTCGCGGCGGACTTCGTCGGTCAGCACGCGATCGATGTCCGGCGTCGACGACTGATTGACGATCGCCGGCACGCCGATCACCTGGATGTCGGCCGGCAGCGCGTTGCCGCGGCCCGCGAGCGCGTAACCGCAGCCGGCAAGCGAGACAACCGCCGCGACGACGACGGCCAGACCGGCGGCGCGCCTGTTCATGACGTTCTCCTCGGCTTGACGACGATGTTCACGAGCCGGCCGTTGGCGACGACGACTTTGACGATGTCCTGTCCTTCGAGGTGCGCCGCGATCGACGGCGCCGCGAGCGCGGCGGCTTCGATCGCGCCCTGATCCGCATCGGCGGCGAGCGTCACGCGTCCGCGGAGTTTGCCGTTGACCTGGACGGGGATCTCGACCGCTTCCTCGCGCGCGGCGGCCTCGTCGAACGACGGCCAGCCGGCCGCCACGATCCCGCCCGCGTGCCCGAGCCGTTCCCACAGCTCTTCGGCCATGTGCGGCGTGAACGGCGACAGCAGCCGGACGAGCGCCTCGAACGTCTCGCGCAGGACGGCGGCCGACTGTGGACGCGCCAGCGACACGGCCGGCGCGTCGTCGCGCGCCGCAATCTTCACGCCGATGCGATCGCAGTACGTGTAGGCCTCGTTCACGAGCTCCATCAGCGCGGAGACGGCCGTGTTCAGGTGCATCCGCGGATCGATGCTGCGCGTGACGCGATCGATCGTCGCGTGCGTCTTGCGCCGCAACGCACGCTCCTGACCGTCGAGATCCTGATCGGCGGGCGGCGTCCGATCCGCGAGCGCCGGCAGGAGCGCGTCGACCAGGCGCCACACGCGCGCGAGGAAGCGGAACGATCCCTCGAGGCCAGAGTCGGTCCACTCGACTTCCTTCTCGGGCGGCGCGACGAACATGACGTAGAGCCGCAGCGCGTCGGCGCCGAACTTCGCGATCATGTCGTCGGGATCGACGACGTTGCCCTTCGACTTGGACATGACCGCGCCATGCCGGAGCACCATGCCCTGCGTCAGCAGCCGGCTGAACGGCTCGTCGATCGACACGAGGCCGAGGTCGCGGAACACACGGCTGAAGAAGCGCGAGTAGATGAGGTGCAGGATCGCGTGCTCGACGCCGCCGCTGTAGAAGTCGACCGGCCCCCAGTACTTCACGGCTTCCGGATCGAACGGCAACTGGTCATTCGTCGGATCGCAGAAGCGGTAGTAGTACCAGGACGAGTCGACGAACGTGTCCATCGTGTCCGTCTCGCGCCGCGCCGGGCGGCCGCACGTGGGACAGGCGACGTTGACGAACTCGGGGATCTGCGCGAGCGGCGAGTTGCCGCGGCCCGAGAACTCGACGACGTCCGGCAGCTTCACCGGCAGGTCCGCGTCGGGCACGGGCACGAGACCGCACGCGTCGCAGTAGACGATCGGGATCGGCGTGCCCCAGTAGCGCTGGCGCGAGACGCCCCAGTCCTTCAGCCGGTATTGCACGGTCGCCGCGCCGAAGCCGCCGGCGGCCGCCGCCTCGGTCATGCGCCGCCGCCCCTCGTCGGCGGCGAGGCCGGAGAACTCGCCCGAGTCGACGAGCACGCCGTCACCCTCGTAGGCGGCCGTGAGCGTGTCACCCGTCAACTGCTCCCCTTCCGGCTGCACGACGACGCGCACGGGCAGGCTGTATTTGCGCGCGAACTCGAAGTCGCGCTGGTCGTGCGCGGGCACGGCCATGACGGCGCCCGTGCCGTACTCGGCCAGGACGAAGTTGGCGATCCAGAGCGGCAGCGTCTCGCCCGTGAACGGGTTCGTCACGCGCGCGCCCGTATCGAAGCCTTCCTTCTCGACGGCGCCGGTGAGGCGCGCCAGCCGGTCCTGCGAACGGAACGCCGCCACGCGCGCGGTGAAGCCGGCGGGATCGGCCGACGCCGCGGCCAGACGGTCGACCATCGGATGCTCGGGCGCGAGAAATACACACGTCGCACCGAAGATCGTGTCGACGCGCGTCGTGAACACCTCGATCGACTCGCCATCAGCCGCGCCAACCCGCGCGAACCGGACGCGTGCGCCTTCGGATCGCCCGATCCAGTTGCGCTGCATCGTGAGGACTTTTTCGGGCCAGTCGGTGAGTCCAGGCAGCGCGTCGACGAGCTCATCGGCATATGCCGTGATGCGCAGGAACCACTGCTCGAGCTCGCGCGTCGTCACCGGCGTGCCGCAGCGCCAGCAGCCGCCGTCGACGACTTGCTCGTTGGCGAGGACCGTCTGGTCCGTCTCGCACCAATTGACCGTCGACCGGCGCCGATACGCCAAGCCGCGCGTGAACATGCGTGTGAACAGCCACTGGTTCCAGCGGTAGTACTCGGGCAGGCACGTGGCGATCTCGCGTTCCCACGCGTAGCTGATGCCGAGCCGCTGGAGCTGGCCCTTCATGTGCGCGATGTTGTCGAGCGTCCAGCGCTCGGGATGCACGTGGTTCTTGATCGCGGCGTTCTCGGCCGGCAGACCGAACGCGTCCCACCCGAACGGGTGCAGCACGTTGTAGCCGCGCATCCGCCGAGTCCGCGCCATGATGTCGCCGATCATGTAGTTGCGGACGTGACCGACGTGCGCGTGGCCCGATGGGTAGGCGAACATCTCGAGGCAGTAGAACTTCGGCCGCGACGGATCTTCGGTGACTTCGAAGGCGCGGGTCTCGGCCCAGCGCCGCTGCCATTTGGCTTCGATTTCCTGAGGGTGATAGTCGCTCACGGGCATTCGTCCGATCGGTCCATTTTATCCGAGCGCGATCAGCGCAGGGTCGCGACGAGCCCCTCGAGGCACTCGGCGAGCGCGGTGAGATCGTAGCCGCCTTCGGTGATCCACGCCGTCCGGCCTCCGCAAATCGTATCGGCCGCGCGCTGCAACCGCTCGATGAGGTGCACGTAGCCCGCCGTCGTCAGCCGCATGCCGCCGAGCGGATCGCGCACGTGGGCGTCGAACCCGGCCGACACCAGGATGAGGTCCGGCGCGAACGCTTCGAGCGCGGGCAGGACCGTCGCGTCGTAGACGGCCGCGTAATCCGCGTCGGTCGCGCCCGACGCGAGGGGGACGTTGAGGGTGAATCCCAGGCCCGCGCCGTGCCCGCGTTCGTCGGCCGCGCCCGTGCCTGGATAGTACGGGAACTGGTGCGTCGACACGTACAGCACCGACGGGTCGGTGTAGAAGGCCGCCTGCGTGCCGTTGCCGTGATGGACGTCGATGTCGACAATCGCGACGCGATCCGCGCCGAGCGCGCGCACGGCCCGCGCGGCGATGGCGACGTTGTTGTACAGGCAGAAGCCCATCGCGCGATCCGGCTCGGCATGGTGACCGGGCGGCCGCACGAACGCGACCGCCGGCGTCCCGTCCCGCCAGGCATGCGTGGCCGCGTCGACGGCCGCGCCCGCGGCGAGCCGCGCGATCGCTTCCGTTTCGGGACTCGTGAACGTGTCCGGATCGAGCCGCACGGCACGGCCGGCCGTCGCGGCGATGTCGGCGAGATAGTCCTCCGCGTGAACGCGCGCGAGATCGAGGTGCAGCGCCGGCGTGGGGGTCCGCACCTCCCCGCCCGACTCGCGAAACGTCTCGGCGACGCGATCGAAGACTTCCGCACGCTCGGGCCGTTCCGGATGACCGGGCGGCGGCGTGTGCTCGGCGAAGCGCGGCGTGCTCCAGAGGATCATGCGTGGGCCTTTCCCAGAAGGGCGCGCGCACGCCCTTCGAGACCGACGATCGCGCGTTGGACCGCCTGCCGTCCCGCCTCGATCGCCTCGTCGTCAGCGCGCGGCTCGATGTCGATCGGATCGCCAATCGCGATCGCGACGTCCGCACCGGGTCTCGGGACCTGATGCCGGTCCCAGCTGTTCACGGTCCACGCCGGCGCCGCTTCGAGGTGAAGGGGCACGACCGGGTGTCCGGTCGCGCTGGCCAGCCAGACGGCGCCCGCCTGCACCACACGCGCCGGGCCGCGCGGGCCGTCGACGGCAAAAGCGACCGGCGATCCATCGCGCAGGTCGCGGCGGAGTTGCACGAGCGCGCGGGACCCGCCACGCGAGGTCGACCCGCGTGCCGTGCCGTAGCCGAATCGCCCGAGGATGCGGGCAATCCACTCGCCGTCGAAATTCTCGCTCGTCATGACCACGATCCCGCGGTCGCGGAAGTAGAGCATCCCGGCGAGGATGCGGCCGTGCCAGAAGGCGAAGATCGGCCGTCGTCCGTCGCGCGCGATGCGTGCGAGGACGTCGGTCCCGGCCTCGTGCCATCGATACGTCGCGCCGAGCGCGTCGATGACGGGCGTCCCCACGGCGGCAATCGCCGCGGCTTTGAGTCGTTGCGGTCGTGAGAGCGTCACAGGCCGTCGTACTGCGGTCCCTCGCCGCCTTCAGGCGGGACCCAGTCGATGATCTGGTACGGGTCCATGATGTCGCACGTCTTGCAGTGTACGCAGTTCGACGCGTGGATCTGCAGCCGCTTTCCCCCCGCGCCGTCGTCGACCATCTCATATACGGCGGCCGGACAGAAGCGCGTGCAGGGATTGCCGTAGGTCTCGAGACAGACGGTCCGGCAGATGTCGAGATCGCGGACCAGGAGGTGTGACGGCTCGTCTTCGCGATGACGCGTGCCCGCGTAGTGCACGCTCGTCGCGCGATCGAAGGTCAGTTGACGATCGGGCGCGACGCGCGGCGGCGCATCAGGCGAGGCGACGTACGCGGCCAGCGGGCGCATCCGCTCGTGGCCGGCGACGGTGGGCATCGGATCCCGCAGCCACCACCCCCGCGTGAGGAGCGCGAGCCCCGCATAACCCGTCCCCGCGGCCAACCCGTGCGCGAACGCCTGATGGACGTTCCGCACCGGGTACAGCTCGCGTTTGACGACACCGGCGTCGATCGCGGCTTGGTACGCCGCAAGCTGCCGAGCGGACGTATCGCCCGCGCGCACGGCGTCGAACGCCGCTTCGGCCGCCAGCATGCCCGTGCGCATCCCCAAGTGAATGCCCTTGAGTCGCAGCGAATTGACGAAGCCGCCCGCATCGCCCGCGATGAGCGCGCCATCCATGTGAAGACGTGGCACGGCGTGCCATCCGCCCTCGGGCAGCGCCTTCGCGCCAAAACGGACGAGCGTCGCGCCCGCGAGCCGCTCAGCGACGAACGGATGCTGCTTGAAGCGCTGAAACGCCTCATGCGGCTCGAAGCGCGGGTCGTGATAGTCGAGGCCCGCGACGAATCCGACCGACGCGAGGCCGTCGGGCATCCCGTAGATGAAGCCGCCGCCGAACTCGCTCGTCGTGAGCGGATAGCCGAGCGTATGGATGACCGCTCCCGCGTCGAGCCGGCCGGGCGCGAGCTGCCACAGCTCCTTGAGGCCGAGCGCGTAGACCTGCGGCAAACGGCCTTCGTCGAGATGCAGCGTCTGCACGAGCGTCTTGGTCAGATTGCCTCGGACGCCGTCGCAGAAAATCGTCACCTTGGCGCGCACGTCCACGCCTGGCTGGAACGCGGCGGTCGGCGCGCCGTGGCGATCGAGGCCGCTGTCTCCCGTGCGCACGCCGGCGACGCGCGTCCCGTCGAAGATGACGTCGCGAGCGGCGATGTCGGTGAGCAGATCGACGCCCACGGCCTCGACGTCAGCGGCCAACCACTTGACGAACGCGCTAAGCGACACGATCGCGTGACCGTGATTAACAAGCGGCGGCGGCACGAACGGCGCGCGGATGTGGCGGCGCGCGGTCAGGTAGTAGACGGCGTCGTGCGTCACCCGACAGCCGACCGGTGCGCCCCGGCGGTCGAAGTCTGGCACCAGGTCGGCGAGGGTCGACAGGTCCAGCACGGCGCCCGACAGCGTGTGCGCGCCGGCCGAGCGGCCCTTCTCGAGCACGGCAATCGACAGCGGGTCGCCGCCCCGCTGCTTCTGCAACTGCGCCAACCGCAGGGCCGCCGACAGCCCGGCAGGGCCGGCGCCGACGACCAGCACGTCGACCTCGAGAACCTCGCGCTCCTCCATGGCCAGCCGATCATATCTGCCGAAGCCGCCGGCCGTCGGGTTTCGATCGGACGACGGTCGTCAATCGTTGCGCTCCTCTGTTAGAACTGTGAGATGGACTGGGCGCACCCGATCGTTCGGGACTGGTTCGAAGGCCGGTTCGGCACGCCGACCGAGCCGCAGCGCCTCGGCTGGCCGTCGATCCTGGCCGGACGGAGCACGCTCATCTCGGCGCCGACCGGGTCCGGCAAGACCTTCGCTGCATTCCTCGCCTGCATCGACGGGCTCGTTCGACAAGCCGTTGCCGGCGCGCTCGCGGATCGGAC
>CALFMR010000508.1 GCA_937880585.1 uncultured Acidobacteriota bacterium | reverse complement strand
GACGGCCATGGACCGCGGCGCGCCGCCTCTGCGCGACTTCATGTTGAAGCAGACTCGCGAGGCCGACCTCGCGCTCTTCGTCGAGCTCGCCCGGCTGCCACGCCCGGCGAGCGCCGCCGATCTCCCGATGCGCGTCGTCGTGCCCGCGTTCGCGATCTCGGAGCTCAAGACCGGCTTCCAGATGGGCTTCTTTCTGTTCGTGCCGTTTCTACTCGTCGACCTCGTCGTCTCCACGACGCTGCTCTCGATGGGCATGATGCAGCTGCCGCCGATGATGATCTCGCTCCCGTTCAAGGTGCTGCTCTTCGTGATGATCGACGGCTGGAATCTGCTCGTCGGTTCGCTCGTGAAGAGCTTCATGTAGATCCAGTTAGACGTTCGAAGCCGGAAGCCAGCAGTGGGTTCGGCCGTCGGTGGGGAGAAGCGGTATGTCAGACGCACTGGTGCTCGGGGTCGTGAGACAGGCGATTGAGACGGCGATCATCATCTCGCTGCCGATGCTGGCGGTCGGGCTCATCGTGGGCGTGCTCATCAGCATCCTGCAGACGGTGACGTCCATCCAGGACAACATCCTGTCGTTCATCCCGCGCGCGGCCGCGATCTTCGTCGTCTTCGCCTTCACGTTTCCATGGATGCTGCGCGTCGTCACGGGATTTGCCGCCGCGCTCATCCGGCGGCTGCCGGATCTCGTGCGATGAACTTCGCCGCCGTCGCCGCGCTCGCGCTGCTCCTCGTACGGCCCAGCATGCTGGTCGTCGCCACGCCGTTCCTCGGCGCGGTGAACGCACCCGTGCAGGCGCGCGTCGGCGTCACGCTCATCCTCGCGGTGATCCTCGCACCGTTCGTCGCCGTGCCGGCGAACCTGCCATTCACGGGCTTGGCGATCGTCATTCTGCGCGAAGCCGCCATCGGTCTGGCGATCGCGCTCGCCATCCAGGTGCTCATCGCCGGCGCGGACTTCGCGGGCCAGTTCATCGGCTTTCAAATCGGCCTCTCGCTCGGCGCCTTGATTGACCCGCAGAGCGGCGTGCGCAACAACGTCCTCGCGCTGCTGTACGCGAACCTGGCCACGGTCATCTGCTTCAGCATCGACGCGCACCACGCGCTCCTGCGCGCGCTCGCCGACTCGTACCGCGCGCTGCCGGTCGGCTTCGGCGGGCTCGACCCGAGCCTCGGTGCGAACGTCGGCCGGCTGCTCGGTTTGGTCTTCGTCATCGGCGTACGCATTGCCGCGCCGATCATCGCCGTGCTGCTGCTCGTCGAAATCGCGATCGGCCTGCTCTCGCGCGTGGCCCCCTCGCTCAACGTCATCACCGCGGGCGCGTCGGCGCGCGCCATCGTCGGCCTGCTCGTCATGGCCGCCGCCCTCACGACGCTGCCCGGTCTGGTCGACCGCTATCTGCCCACCGTGCTGCACGCGGCGGCCGACATGGCCGGAGCGTTCCGCTAAGTCGCCATGGCTGCTGGATCCGCCGGCGATCGTACCGAACGACCCACAGGACGACGGGTCAAGGAGGCCAAGGAGCGCGGCCAGATTGCGCGCAGCCGCGACCTCTCGGCCGTGCTGTCGCTCGGCGCCGCCACGATCACGCTCGCCTGGTCCGGCACTGGAATGCTCGAGCTCCTGCGCGACCGCATGATTGCCATCCTCTCGACCTTCGGCGATCAGGCGCGCGGCGGCATCGACGCCACCGACCTCACCGTGTCGCTCTGGGCCGATGGCGAGACGTTCATGCGCGTGCTCGCGCCCGTGCTCGTCGTCGCCGCGGTCGTGTCGATCCTGACGAGCGTCGTGCAGACCGGCTGGTCGTACTCGCCGAAAGCCGTCGAGCTCAACTGGGGACGACTCAACCCGGCCAGCGGCTTCGCGCGCTTCGCGCCGCTGCAGGCCGGTCCCGATCTCGCCAAGGCGCTCATCGGTCTGGCCGTCATCGGATCGCTGTCGTATCTGTTCGTCCGCGCGAGCTACACCGACGCGCCGCGGCTGACGGCGATGATGCCGACCGAAGCCGCGTCGTTCGCCTGGGATCGCATGTGGTCGCTGCTCTGGCGATCGAGCCTCGCGCTGGCCGCGCTCGCCGGCGCCGACTATGGCGTGCAGAAGTGGCGATGGCTCGATCAGTTGAAGATGACCCGGCAGGAAGTGCGCGACGACCAGAAGATGACCGAGGGCAACCCGGAAATCAAAGCGCGCGTGCGCCGCGTGCAGCGCGACATGACGCGCCGCCGGATGCTCAACGACGTCAAGCGCGCGACCGTCGTCATCACCAACCCGACGCACGTCGCCGTCGCGCTCGAATACCGGCGCGAGGCCATGGCCGCGCCCGTCGTCCTCGCCAAGGGCGTGGACGAGATGGCCGCGCGCATCCGCGCGGCCGCCCGTGAGCACGGCGTGCCGCTCGTCGAAAACGTCACGCTCGCCCGCGCGCTCCACAAGAGCGCGGACGTGGGCGACGTCATTCCCGCCGAGCTCTTCGGCGCCGTGGCCGAGGTGCTCGCCTACCTCGTGCGCCTGAAACAGCTCGTCCTCTGACGCCCATGCCGACACCGACATCCACGAAGCCCGTTGCTCGCCGCGCCGCGCACCTCCTGGCGCCCATCGCCGTGCTGGCGGTGGTGCTCCTGATGATCGTGCCGCTGCCGCCGTTCATCCTCGACCTGCTGCTCTCGGTCGACATCGGCCTGTCGGTCGTGCTGCTCCTCACGGCGATCTATGTGCGGCAGCCGGTCGAGTTCTCCGTCTTTCCGTCCTTGCTCCTGCTCCTCACGTTGATCCGGCTGTCGCTCAACGTCGCCTCGACGCGCCTCATCCTGCTCCATGGCGCGGAGGGCATCGACGCGGCCGGCCACGTGATCATGTCGTTCGGCCAGTTCGTCGTCGGCGGCAACTTCGTCGTCGGCATCGTCGTCTTCGCCGTCCTGATCGTGATCCAGTTCGTGGTCATCAACCACGGCGCGGTCCGCATCTCGGAAGTGACGGCGCGGTTCACCCTCGACGCGATGCCCGGCCGGCAGATGGCGATCGACGCGGACTTGAACGCCGGCGTCATCAACGAGCAGGAGGCGCGCACCCGCCGCGAGCGCGTGCGGCGCGAGGCCGACTTCTACGGCGCGATGGACGGCGCCATCCGCTTCACCCAGCGCGACGCGCTCGCCGCCGTCCTCATCACGGGCGTCAACATCGTCGCCGGCCTCATCATCGGCGTCGTTCAGCACGGCCTCGACATCAGCACCGCCGCCGAGACCTACACGATCCTGACCGTCGGTGAAGGCCTCGTCACGGCGATCCCCGCGCTCCTCGTCTCGATGTCGGGCGGCCTCATCACGACGCGCGCGTCGGCCGAATCGCACCTCGGCGAAGAAGTCGCGGCCCAGCTCCTCGCGCGGTCTCGGCCGCTCGCCGTGGCGGCGGGCGTGCTCGTCGCGCTCGCGCTCATTCCGGGTCTGCCGAAGGTCTCGTTCCTCATGGTCGCCGCCGTGCTCGGCGGTACCGCGTACATGAACCGCCACGAGCGCACGACGACGACGGCCGCCGACGCAGCGGCGCCAGCCGCGCCGGAAACGGTCGAAGCCGTCGTGTCGGTCGATCCGCTCGGCATCGAAGTCGGCTACGCGCTCGTGACGATCGTCGACGAGAGCCAGGGCGGCACGCTCCTCAGCCGCGTCCGATCGATCCGCCGGCAGATTGCGACCGAGACCGGGCTCGTCGTCCCGCCGGTCCACGTCTCCGACAATCTCCAGCTCGGTCCGCGCACCTACGCCATCCTCGTCAAGGGCGTCGAAGTCGCGCGTGGCGATCTGTTCGTCGACCGGCTGCTCGCGATCAACCCGGGCACGGTCAGCGCGGTCGTCGAGGGCCTGGCCACGCGCGAACCGGCGTTCGGCCTGCCAGCGGTCTGGGTCACGCCCGATCGCCGCGATGCGGCACTCGCGGCCGGCTACACCGTGGTCGATCCGACGACGGCGATTTCGACGCACCTGTCGGAAGTCATCCGCTCGTTCCTGCCGGACCTGCTGACGCGGCAGCAGACGAAGGAGCTCGTCGACCGCGTGGCGGAGTCGTCGCCGAAGATCGTCGAGGAGCTCATCCCGAAGATCGCGACCGTCGGCGACGTGCAGCGCGTGCTGCGCCAGCTCCTGCGCGAGCGCGTGCCGGTGCGCGATCTCACGACGATCCTCGAGGCGATGGCGGATGCCGCCGGGCCGGCCGGCGCCGTCAAGGATCCCGACGTCATCGTCGAGGCCGTGCGCGCCGCGCTCGGCCGATCGATCTGCCGTACCTATCAGACCGACGGAGGCGAGCTGCGCGCGATCGCGCTCGGCCCGGCGCTCGAGGACACGCTCGCCGGTTCGCTCACGCGCACCGACCGCGGCGTCGTCCTCGCCGTCGACCCGGCCAAGGCGCAGTCACTCGCCAGCCGGCTGGGGGAGGTGCTCGCCTCCGAAGACTTGGCACAACCTGTGCTGTTGTGTTCACCGACATTGCGCCCCCATCTGTGGCGGCTGCTCTCACGGGCGCTGCCGCACATCGCGGTGCTGTCACACGGCGAGGTCCCACCGCAGGTGCGGCTGGTTTCCGTCGCCACGCTCGACTGACATGTACGTCAAGCGCGTCTACGCGCCCACCGTGCGGGAGGCTTTGGCCATGGCCCGCGACGAGCTCGGTCCTGCCGCGCTCGTGCTCTCGACCGAGCTCGTGCCGGCGTCTGGCTGGCGTGGGTGGCTCGGCCAGCGCGTCGTACGCCTCACGGCGGCGGCCGAACGCGGTCTGGCGGCGACGCCCACCGCGGCCAGCGCGGCCTCGCGCCTGTCGGAGGACCGGACGGACGTGCCGGCCGACCGACAGCCTGCGGCCGGTGCACGAGCCGGGGTCATCGCGCGGCTCGTCGCTGCCGGGATGACGCGCGCGCTCGCCGAAGCCGTGGCCGCGCGGATGTCCGACGCCGAGTGCCGCGGCAACGCTGACCGCGGTCTGCGGCGCGCGCTCGTCGCCGAGCTCGAGGGATCGTCGGCCGCCGACGCGGCCTATGCGCGCTACGAGGTCTTCGTCGGCCCGCCCGGCGTGGGCAAGACGACGACGATTGCGAAGATTGCGGCGCAGGAGTGCATCGCCGGCGGTCAAGCGCTCGGGCTCGTGTCAGCCGACGGATTCCGCGCGGGCGCCATCGAGCAACTGCGCGGCTATGCGTCGGTGATGGGCATGCCGTTCCGCATCGCGCGCACCGCCGGCGAATTCGAACAGGCCCTCGGCACGACGCGCCACACCGCGCTCGTCGACACCGCGGGCCGGTCGCCCATCGACGCGAACATCTCCGCGCTCTTCCAGGTACTGGATCGCAAGCGCAGCGTGCGGACGCACGTCGTGCTCGCCGCCGACACGTCGGCCGCGACCGCGCGCCGCCTGCTCGATCGCTACGCGCCCTTGCGTCCGTCGCGCGTCGTCATCACCAAGATCGACGAGTCCGACTCGATGCTGCCGCTCTTCGATGCGGTGCGCGAGCGCGGACTTCCCGTGTCCTATCTCACGGCCGGTCAGCGCGTGCCCGAAGACCTGTGGCGCGCGACGCCGGCCAGCCTGGCCTCGGCGCTGCTCGGCGAGCCGGCCATGGAGGAAGCCCTGTGTCATTGATCGCCCGCGACGACCGGCGTCCGCCGGCGACGAGAATCGCCGTCACCAGCGGGAAAGGCGGAGTCGGCAAGACCAGCCTCACCGTCAACCTCGCCGTGGCGATGGCGCGACTGGGCCATCGCGTCGGCATCATCGACGCGGACTTCGCGCTCGGCAACATCGACGTGATGCTCGGCCTCACGCCGGAAGATCACCTCGGCGCCGTACTCGACGGCGTGAAGACCGTCGGCGAGATCACGCTCGACGGACCGTCGGGCGTGCGCGTGATTCCCGCCGGCAGCGGCGTCCGCGCGCTCGCGGCGATCGATCACGAGAAGTGGCCGCGCCTCATCGAGGCGATCGACGAGGCCGGCCGCGATCTCGACTTCCTGCTCTTCGATACCGCCACGGGCGTGAGCGACAACGTGCTCGATCTCATCGCGCTCACCGACTACGTGCTCGTCGTGACGTCGTTCGAGCCGGCGGCGGTCGTCGACGCGTATGCCGTCATCAAGCTCGTCACCGCGGGCGATGCCGCCAAGCCGATTGGCGTCGTCGTCAACGCCGCGCGCGACGCGGAGGAAGGCGGACTCGTGTTCCGCCAGATCTCGCTCGCCGCCGATCGATTCCTCGGCCGCACGCTGCGCTACGAGGGGCACGTGCTCGAGGATCGATCCGTCAAGGACTCGGGGCTCGCGCAGATGCCGCTCGTCGGCAGCGACGTCGCCGGTCCGGCGAGCCGCGACATTCGCCGGCTCGCGTGCCGTCTGACATCGGCGCGGCCGTTCGGCGCCGGTCCCTGGCCGTCCACACCAGCGGGACGTGGTCCGTCGGCCGTCGCGGAGGCGCCGCAATGCGCCTGAGACCCGCGCCCACGACGAACCTGCAGGAGCGCGACGCGCTCGTGCTCGCGCACGTCGATCTCGTCAAGACGCTCGCCAACCGGCTCGGCCGGCGCGTGCCGTCGCACGTCGAGGTGTCCGAGCTCGTGAGCGTCGGCGTGCTCGGCCTCATCGACGCGGCCAGCCGCTTCCAGCCCTCGCTCGGCGTGCCGTTCGACGCGTTCGCGCGCCGCCGGATCCACGGCGCGATGCTCGACGCGCTCCGTGGTCTCGATCGCGTGCCGCGGTCGGTCCGCCGCCTGCAGCGCACGGTCGATGCGACGCTCACGCGCCTGCGCCATCTGCTCGGTCGTGAACCGGAGACCGAAGAGATCGCCTCGGCGCTCGGCATGGACACCGTCGAATACGACCGCGTGCTCGACGAGCTGCGCGCGGCCGACGTCGCCGTCGTCCGTCAGGCAGGCAACAACGCGAACGGCGAGGACCTCGTCGAAATCCTCATGGACGGCGACGACGGGCCGCACGCGGCGCTCGAGCGGCGGGAGCTCGCCGCGCGCCTCGCCGGTGCGCTCGCCGAGCTTCCCGAACGCGAGCGCCACATCCTCGCGCTCTACTTCCAGGAAGAACTGACGCTCGCCGAGATTGGACACGTCATCGGCGTCGGCGAGTCGCGCGTGTCGCAGCTTCGCACGCAGGCGCTCGCGCGTCTCCGATCGCTCCTTCAGGACGGGCTGGCCGCGGCCCACGCGCACTGACGCCATGGCCAAGATCCTGTCGCAAGCCGAGATCGACGCGCTCCTGACGGTGGCGGCCGACGCTCCCATCGGGCGCCGCGCCAACGCGCAGGGACCGGTCGTCCGCTACAACTTCCGGCGGCCGGACCGCGTGTCGAAGGAGCAGATCCACGCGCTCCAGTTCCTGCACGAGCGATGCGCGCGCAACATGTCGACGTCGCTCTCGGCCTACCTGCGGACGACGATCAGCATGTCGGTCGCCGCGGTCGAGCAGTTCGCCTACTCCGAGTTCCTCGGATCGCTCACCGACCCGACGGCGTTCTACGCGCTGTCGATCGCGCCGTTCGACGAGTTGGGCGCCGTCGAGATCAACCCGTCGGTCGCCTTCGCGATGCTCGACCGGATGCTCGGCGGCAGCGGCCAGCCGGCGCCTGTCAATCGTCCGCTCACTGAAATCGAGCAGAACGTCGTCGATGCCGTGCTCAAGCTCGTGCTCGAGGGCCTGTCGGAAGCGTGGCGGCCGGTGACGAGCCTCACGTTCGGCATCCGCGCGCGCGAGACGCGGCCGCAGATGCTGCAGGTCGCCGCACCCAACGAGATCGTCGTCGCCGTCGTGTTCGACGTGCAGATTGGCGCCGTGCGCGGCCTCGTCAATCTCTGCATCCCGACGAGCGTCGTCGAAGTCGCGGGCACGCACTTCGCGCACGCCTGGCAGCGCCAGCGCCGCGAGTTGTCCGCGCAGGAGCGCGCGTGGATGGACGAGAACCTCGCGAGCGTCGCCGTGCCCGTCGTGCCGCTCATCCGCACCGAGCTGCATGCCGGCGCCGTGCTCGCGCTTCAGCCCGGCGAGGTCGTCGCGCTGCCGCTCGCCGCCGATCGGCCGCTCGACGTCTACGCCGGCGGCGTGCGCAAGTTCACGGGCCGGCTCGCCTCCGATCGCGGCCGGTTGATGGTGATGGTGGAAGAACGCTGCGGCGCGCCGCACGCGGCGATGAACGGAGCTCAGTGAGATGACGACTGACGATCTGCCCGCTGGCCTGCCCGACGGCGCGCCGCTGCCCGCCGCGATGCAGCCGAGTGCGGCGGCCCCGCCCGACGCGCGGCTCGAGGCCGTGCTCGACGTCGATCTGCCGCTCGTGGTCCGGTTCGGGCGCGCGGTCATGCCGTTGCGTGCGCTGGCCGACCTCGGTCCGGGATCGGTCATCGACATGGGCCGATCGCCGGATGAGCCCGTCGAGCTGCTCGTGGGCGAGCGCGTCATCGCGCGCGGTGAGGTCGTGATCGTGTCGGGCAACTACGGCGTGCGCATCACGGCGTTGACCGGCGGCGAGTCCGGTCCGGAGCTGGAGGCGAAGACGTCATGACGGCCGCGATCTGGATGCACCGCGAAGCGCTCGGCGCCGGCGTGACGGCCCTCGTGCTGCTCGCGCTCACGTTGTGGACGCTGCAGACGTTGCGCGAGCTCTCGCACCTGCGCGAGCGGATGAGCCGTCTGGCCGATGGCCTGGCGCTCCTGACGGATACGACCGAAGCGGGACTCTCGACCGTGCTCCGCGAGATCGAGGCGCTCGGCCGACGCCGCGCCGCCCCTCGCGCGTCGCGCGCTACGGTCTCGCGCCGCGTGGTCGCGGCCGCGAAGAACGGCGCGCGCCTGGATCACATCGCCGGGACCGAGTCGCTCTCGGAAAGCGAAGTCCGCCTGCACTTGAAGCTGGCGGAAGCAGGGGAAAGAGCAAGTTAGCAAGTTAGAGAGTGAGGCACCAATGTCCGGCAGCCAATACATCGCGTTGAGCGGCCTGCGGGCTCGGGTCGACGAGCTCGATCGGCTGGCGTCCGACATCGCGAACGTCGGCACGACGGGCTACAAGGGCGGGCGCGACACGGGGGCGGTGGCCGAACGGCCGGCGTTCAGCGACACGCTGCAGACGGCGATCGACACGACGTACGGTGGCAGCCGTCTCGACTCGCGCAGCGGCGCGATTGCGGCGACGGGCCGTCCGCTCGACCTGGCGATCGACGGCGCTGGCTTCTTCACCGTCTCGACGCCCGCCGGTCCGCGCTACACGCGCGACGGCCACTTTGCGCTCGACGCGAATCGTCAGCTCGTGACCGAGGACGACATGCCGGTGCTCGGCACCGATGGCAAGCCGATCACGCTGGGCCCGGGCGACGCGCACGTCGACGAAGACGGCACGGTCTGGGCCGGCACGATGCAGGCGGGACGGTTGTCGATCGTCAACTTCGCCGATCCCGGCGCGCTCACGCGCGAGGACGGCAGCCGGCTCGCGGCCGACGGTCAGACGGCGACGCCGGTGACCGCGCCGACGATCCGCTCTGGATCGCTCGAGCAGTCGAACGTGTCGGTCGCCGACCGGCTCGCCGAGCTCACGAGCGTGTCGCGCGGGTTCGAGGCGCTGCAGAAGGCGATGTCGGTGCTCATGAACGACGTCGACGGGAAGGCCATCGATCGGCTCGGGCGGACGTAAAGGCGTGAGCGAGAACGTCAACGTCGAACGTTGAACGTCGAACACGCGCAGAGACAGAGAGGACAAGAGTCATGATTCGCGCACTCTACACGGCGGCGAGCGGCATGGACGCGCAGCAGACGAACATCGACAACGTCGCGCACAACCTGGCCAACGTCAACACGACCGGCTTCAAGAAGAGCCGCGTCGAGTTCGAGGACCTCGTCTACCAGGAAGTCCGCGCGGCCGGTTCCGCGGCGTCGGCGACGACCGAAGCGCCCGTGGGTCTCGAGATGGGCCTCGGCACGCGCGCGGTCGCGACCGCACGCGACTTCAGCGCCGGCAACATGCGCTCGACCGGCGGTCCGCTCGACCTCGCCATTCAGGGTGACGGGTTCTTCAAGATCGCGATGCCCGACGGCACGGATGCCTACACGCGCGCCGGCACGTTCCACCTCGACGCGCAGGGGTCGATCGTCACGGCCGAGGGGTACGCGCTCGAGCCGGGGATTTCGATTCCCACCAACGCGACGTCGATCAGCATCTCGAACGACGGCGTCGTCTCGGCGACCATCCCGGGCCAGACCGCGACGCAGGAGCTCGGCACGATCGAGATCGCGACCTTCCCGAACGCCGGCGGCCTTCGCCCGCTCGGCGGCAATCTGTTCCAGCCGACGACGGCATCGGGCGACGAAGAGGTTGGTTCGCCCGGCACCGATGCGCGCGGCACACTGCAGCAGGGCTTCGTCGAGGACTCGAACGTCAGCGTCGTCGAGGAGATGGTCAACATGATCATCGGCCAGCGCGCCTACGAAGCGAACTCGCGCGTCGTCAAGGCCGCCGACGAGATGCTCGGCCAGGTCAACAACCTCGTCCAGTAGGCCGATGTCGATCCGCTCCCGCCTCTCGTTTGCCGGCGTCCTCGTCGCGGCCGTTGTCACGGCCACGGCGGCGCCTGCGGCCGCGCCCGCCTCGTCGGCGGCCGGCGCGATGCGTGCCGCCATCGTGGCGCGCCTCGGCGCGGGCGCCGATGTCTCGGTCGATCCGGCGGGCCTCGTCGGCGACGCGCACGTCTTCCGCGAGGCGCGGCTCGATCCCTCCGCGTGGCTCGGCCGTCCGATCCGCTTCACGCTCATCACCGCGGCCGGCGCCACACTGCCGGCGTCGGCCACCGTGCGCGTCGTGGCCGACTACGCCGTGACGACGCACGCCGTCGATCGCGGCCACGTGTTGACGGCCGCCGACGTGCGCGTCGCGCGCGGTGAGATCACCGGTGTGCCGCTGAGTCCGCTGCCCGTCGCGGCTGATCTCGTCGGCGCGCGCGTGCTGCGTCCGATGGCCGAGGGCGCGACCGTGCTCGCCGGCTTCATCAAGGTCCGCCGGCTCGTCGAGCCAGGCGACCAGGTCACCGTCGTGGCCGCGGCCGGCGCGATTCGCGTCACGGCGGCGATGGTTGCGGCCGACGGCGGATCGACCGGAGACGTCATCCGTGTCGTCAACCCGGCGACGCGGCGCTACCTGCGCGGACGGGTGGTTCAGAAAGGTGTGGTCGAGGTGCTCAATGGCCGCTAACCAGTCGATGTCGTTCGTGCGCGCGGTCGTGGCCGCGTGCCTCGTGGCCGCGCCGGTCTCGCTCGCGGCGGCCGGGCAGACGCCGAACTACGACGAGATCTACGCGCAGTTCCTCGAGACCGCCCGGAAACTGCCGCCGCCCGACGCGTTGTGGATGGCGGATCTCGCGAGCGATCCGATCGCGCACCACGTCAACGACCTCGTCACCGTGCGCGTGATGGAGAGCCTCAGCGCGACGGGCACCGCCGACTCGAACGTCGGCAAGTCGTCGAAGGCCGACCTCACGCTGCCGACGCCGACGAGCAAGCTCTTCTCGAAGCTCGTCCCCGCGTCGAGCGACACCTCGTTCAAGGGATCCGGCGGAACGACGCGGACGACCGAGTTGTCGGCGATGATGACGGCGCGCGTCACCGACGTGCTGCCCACGGGCGATCTCGTCATCGAGGGCGTGCGCGAAGTCGACATCAACGGCGACCGCAATGTCGTCGTCCTCTCGGGCGTGGTCCGCACGGCGGACATCCTGCCCGGCAACATCGTCCCCTCGACCGCGATCGGCGAACTGCGCATCCGATCGCTCAGCCAGGGACTCATCCACGACACGCTGCAGCCCGGCTGGCTGGTGCGCGCGCTCAACAAGGTGTTCTGAGGCCGCCATGTCCACGTCCGTTTTCATTCGCCGATCCGTCCTCGCGCTGGCCGTCGCGTCGTTCGTGACGACGCTCGTGCCAGGCGTCGCCGCGCAGAGCACCGACGTCTCGCGGCTGAAGGACGTCGTGAGTCTGCAGGGCTTTCGTCC
>CALFMR010000507.1 GCA_937880585.1 uncultured Acidobacteriota bacterium | reverse complement strand
GGTTCTTTTCATTGGCGGCCAGCAGATTGCGATCGCCGAGCATGAGCGTGACCGATCCCCAACAGGTCAGTCCGTGGTCTTTCAGGAGCGTGCCCACGTCCTTCGTGTTGTAGCGCTCGGGCTCGCCGCTGATCTCGATGGCGTCGTACCCGCACTTGGCGAGGCGGGCGACGGTGACCTCGAGGGGCTCGGCCCTCATCCAGTTGTGCATGGCGACTTGCATGGGCGTTGGACCTCCGGACGGCGACAGGCCCCCACGCGAGCGGGCGCGGGCGGCGGGGGAAACGGCCACAGTCTGTCCGCGAACGCGCCGGGCTGGCAAGCGGGGGCCCGCCAGCGCTCATCCGTTTCCTTCTGCGAAACGCCTCGACCGCCCGGCCCGGCCGGCGGAGTCCCGGACCATGGCCTGAACGAACGATCGCGGCGTTGCCGATGTTTCTCTGTGCGGAACGCCGCCATGGAGGACACGCCGCGGCCGGCAGGCGGGCCGGCGGACGCGGGGGCCGTCCCGCGCCCGCCGGTCGATGGTCAGAACGTGAATCGTGCCCCGAGCTGAATGACGCGCGCCGAGCCGCTGCGCGTGCCTGTGACGTGTCCGAAGCTCTCGGTATCGGTCTGCTCGCCCGTGGCGTAATCGAACTGCGCGCTCGTGTCGACCACCGTGAACTGGTTCAGGTTGGGCGCGTTGTACATCTCGACCCGGATCTGAAGGTTCTTCCCGCCGGCGAACGAGAAGTTCTTGAACAGCGTGATGTCGTGGTTCATGTAGCCGTTCGTGTAGTAGAAGTCCGTCGACGCGTTGCCGAGGTAGTAGATGTCCGACGGGTCGGTCAACGGCCCGGGCGGCGCGATGCATTCGGTCCGGAACTGCCGGTCCATCGTCCGTTCGCTGCGCGGCAGGTTCGGATCGCAGAGGAGCACGACGCGCGAGTCGCCGCCGCCTCCGGTCATGTCGTTGTACGGCGCGCCGGTGAACGAGTACGTCAAATCGTCGCGAGTCCCGGACTGGAACACGCTGACGCCCGACACCTGCCAGCCGTCGAGCGCGAGCCGGACGAACAGGTTGTCCCAGATCGCACTCGCATTCGGCACCTCGTAGTTGTAGTTCACGACCAGGTTGTGCGGCCGGCTCCCGTTCGCCGTGTAGTTGCGCGCCGTGTTGTCGATGCCGACGTCGGCGAGGAACGGATTGAACGTCGACAGGCTCTTACGGATCGACCCGGTGTAGGCGATGCTGCCCGCGAAGTGATTCATGAAACGGCGGCTGACCGAGACCTGGATCGACTGGTAGTTCGCATAGCCGTCCCACGCCCGATCGCTGATGCCGGTGTAGCCGACGTAGGGCCGTAGGAAGTCGGAGCTCTTCGCCGAGCCGTTGTTGGTGGGATCGGCGTTCTCCGGGTTGAGATCGGGGCGCGTCGTCCCGTAGGTAAGGTTGTTCAAGGCGAGCGTCGTCGCGTTGTTGCGGTTCGTGTTTCCGACGTAGGCCACGTCGGCGACGATCTCGAACGGCAGTTCGTGCTGAACGCCGAGGCTCCAGTTGTAGACCGTCGGCGGCCGGAACGACTCGGTGAACGACGTGACGCCGGGATTCGTGCTCGCCACCAGTGGCGAGTTCAGGAGCGTCGGCAGCGTCGTCCAGTTCGTGCTGCGCGTTTCGAGCAGTGGCGGAGCCTCGGTGAGCGCCAGCACGTAGTCGTCGGAGTAGCGGTCGTAGAAGATGCCGAACCCGCCGCGCACCGCCGTGCGGCCGTCGCCGAAGAGGTCCCAGGCGAAGCCGACGCGCGGCGCCGGACGGAAGACGCCCTTCCACGGCGTGCCGTCGACGACCTGCATGCCGTTGGTGAAGTCACCCGAGCCGGGTACGAGCTTGCCGATGAACGTGTTGTTCAAGATCTCGCCCGTCAGCGGATTGAGCGCCTGTCGCGCCGTCGCACTGCAGGTCGCCGCCTGGTTCGGACAGACGGGTTGATAGAGCGTCACCTCCGCGCCCGGGCTGAACGCCGAGGGGTCGAAGTACGCGACCTGCTGGCCCGCCACGTAGGTCGGCCCCAGGTAGTACTGCCGGAAGCCGTAGTCGAGTGTGAACCGCCGCGTGATGCGCCAGTTGTCCTGTGCGAAGAATTCGACCTGGTTGTACCGGCCCTGCGCGAAAGGCTGCGCGGTCGACTCGGTGTAGGAGTTGATCGTGCAGAGCAAGGCGTTCGCGAACCCGAAGTTCGTGTCGAACGGGTTGTTGACGTTGCTGCCGAAGTCGAACTGCCCGTTGAAGTTCGACGCGCGTGGCGCCGGGCGCGCGGTGTGTTCGACGAAGACGCCGAACTTCAGGTTGTGCGATCCCGCCACCTTGGTGAGGTTCGCCGAGTAGTTCTGCGTGATGTCTTTCGCGTTGAAGGGAAAGCGGTTCGACACGCCGAACTGCCGCGTGTTGGGCAGCGCGTTCGATCCGCCGAACGACATCTGCGGAATCAGGTTCAGCGGGTTGGCGCTCGGAAAGAACTGCGTCAGCCCCGGCAGCACCTTCGTGCGATCGTTGGCGTCGAGCGTCGCCTGGTTGACCCACGAGGTGAGCTGCTGCGACCAGTTCACGCCGCCGGTGACCTCGAGGACTGTCGTCGGATTGAACGTGTGCAGCAGCGTGCTGACCGAGCTCAGCGTCTTGATCGCGTATTCGGTGTAGAACTGCGGGAACCCCTGGTTGCCGCCGTTGCCCGTGCCGGCGCCGAGGAACCCCGCGTAGCTCCGGTCGTTCACTTCCTTGCCGAATTGCAAGCGCGAGTAGAACGTCGTGTTCGGGTGCACGTTCCAGTCGATGCGTACGACCTGATCGTTCTTCGGCTTCTCCTTCACGTTCTGGTACGTGTAGTTGTAGCGGCGCCCGCCGCCCGGGTCGGTCGTGTTCGGCAGCGGAAAGAGGTTCAGGATCGACGCGCCGATCGAGTTGAGGCGATCGGCCGGGATGACATTGCCCGCGAAACAGCCCGGACCGCCCGAAATGACGTTGCACGAGAGCCCGGCCGCGCGCAGGTTCGGGTCCGCGATGTGAATGAGCCGCCCGTTCGTGTCGAACGTCTGCGAGAAGTCGCCCATCCGCTCGGCCGCCGTGGGCATCGTGCTCTGCTCGAGGTTGCCGGGATCGGTCCGCGGCAGCAGATCCTGCGAGAAGAAGAAGAACAGCTTGTCCCGGTTGTGGTTGAACGACGTGCCCGGCACGAGCACCGGACCACCGACGGTCCACGCCGTGTTGTTGTAGCGGTAAGGCGGCGTCGAGCAGCTCGACGTCTGGCCCGCTTCGCAGTCGTTCTTCCGTTCCCAGCTGTTGGCATTGAAGTGCTCGTCGCGCTTGTAGAACGCGGCGCTGCCGTGGAAGTTCGCGCTGCCGCTCTTGGTCACGACCGTGATGCTCGCGCCCGAGCTGCGGCCGTACTCGGCCTGGAAGTTCGACGCCTGCACTTTGACCTCGGCGATCGAGTCGAGCGCCGGCGCCGCGAAGTTGCCCGAGTTCGACCCGGTGTCCTTGCTCACGATGCCGTCGTAGGAGAAGTTGAACGAGCTCTGGCCGTTGATCGTCATGCCGCCGACCGATCCCCACCCGGGCGCGTCACGGTTCGACGTGTCGATGACGCCGGGCAGCACCTTCAGCGTGCCCATGAAGTCGCGGCCGCGCAGTCCGGTGTCGGCAATCTGATCGGCCGTAATCGTCGCGGATCGCTCGCCGCTCTGCGTCTGCACGCGCGCCGCTTCGGCCTGCACGGACACCGACTCGGAGACGCCGCCGACGTCGAGCGTGATCGGCGGGAGCGCGACGCGCTCGGTCGCCGATAGCGCGATGCCCTTCTGTTCGTAGGTCTTGAAGCCGGTGAGCGTCACCTTCAGGTCGTACGTGCCCGCCAGAAGGTTCGTGACGACGAACGCGCCCTGCGGATCGGTCACCGTGTCGCGAGACACGCGGGTGCCGACGTTCTGCACCGTCACGATGGCCCCAGGCAGTGCGCCCTTCTGGGCGTCGAGGATCGTTCCGCCAATCTGGCCCGTCAGGCCCTGCGCGAATGCCGGGGTCCCCGCGCCGAGCATCAGGCCGGCCGCGAGCGCGAGCCCCAGGCCCCGCCGTGGAAATAGACCTCTCACAGATCCTCCTTCGCCGGTTCGATCCGCCGCGAACCGGATGAGCGCCGGCCGCCCCGCCGCGGTCCTTGCCTCGACGCGGCGCGACAGGCCTCGAAAAACGGCCGTCCTGCGGATGGGCCCCAAGTCTCGCGACGGGTCCCGATCGCGACAAGCGGCTGACCGTGCGGCGTGAAAGGTTTTGCAAGACGGAACGAATGCGGCTCACGCGGAAAACCCGCGGGAATCCGGGCCGTGCGGCCTCATACCGGCCCGGAGTGTGGGGAGCGAAAGACGATCCGTCCGCCCGTCACTCCCGCGGCGGATGTTTTTCAACGTGGAACGATCGGCGTGCGAGCGATGCTCGCGCGATGCTCAGGACCGCGCGGCCGCCGGCGGCATCAGCGTGTCGTTCGGATAGAAGTGCGCGAGATTGGCCGCCGTCAGCACTTGGTGCTTGACGAACTTCGCCGGCGGCGTCGGCCGTTCCGTGAGGATGTCGAGCGCGAGCTGCACGAGATCGTCACCGTATCGCTCGGGGAAGTAGCCGACCGATCCGATGAGCGGCGTCCGCGACTCGCGCAATTCCGCGCGGACGTCGGGTGCGCCGTTCTGACCGACGACCGCGCACGTCCCGGCCCGCCCGGCTTCCTGGAACGCGCGCACGGCGCCGAGTGCGCTCTGATCGTTGGCCGCGCCGACCAGCACGAACTTGGCCTTCGACCGCCGGAGATGCGCACGCACGCGCTCGAGCGAGACGTTGAACTGGCCGTCGCCGTCGAGCGAGACGACCGGCCGCGTGTCGACGACCTCGCGCAGCGTTTCCTTCAACCCGGCGAGCACGCCCGCCATCCGGCCGTGTACGAGCGCGCCGGCGCGCGCCACGTCGATGAGCAGCACCTCGTCGACCTGCCCGTGCCACCGCGCCTTCGCCCAACGGCCGAGATAGTGACCCGCGAGCAGCCCCGCCTGATAGTTGTTCGCGCCGTAGTAGGTCGCGCCCGGGTGCGGCACGTGGACGGCAATGAACGGAATGCCCGCTTCGAGATACCGCGCCGAGATCGCGGCCGCGACCGCTTCGTTCGTCTGATACTCGATGACGAGGTCCGCCTTTTCGCGGATCAGGAAATCCGCGTTGCGGAGCGCGACCTTCGGGCTCCGGCGGTTGTCGACGACGATGAGCTCGATCTCCTCGTTCTTCGCCGCGTAGGTCAGACTCTGCTGGACCTCGCGCTGGAACGAGCTGTGATGCCCGAGCGCCGTGTACCCAATGCGGTACCGCTTGCGCCGCTGGATGTCCGACGTCAATCGATAGCGGCTCTCGTCGATCTTCTCGAGCAGCCCGCAATGCCGGAGCGTGTGCAGCAACCGGAAGCACAAGCCCTTGCCGAGCGTCGTGCGCTCGACGACGTCACGAAGCCGCAGCACTTCGCCGCGCGTCTGGAACGCACGCAGGATCTCGGCGGCATGAACGACTGACTGGACGACGTACGGCTCCCGAGGGGACTTGGTCGTGGCCATGCTGCACCGTGGCGGCCGACCTGGAGCAAGGCGCCGCGCTCGACTGAAGTTTCGGGGAGCATAACACACGCGCGATCGAGCGCCCGTGTTTACGGCGGTCCTCACGAGAACCGCGCCGGTGTCGCGGCCTGCGAGACGTTTTCAAGTAAGGTGATAGCGGCCTCGCGCCGCGACGCATGACGCCCGCTGCTCGTTCCTCCGTGCCGAAACCCACCCGGGTACAGCTCTTCGTCACCTGTCTGGTGGACCGGCTGTTTCCGGACACCGGCTTCTCGGTGGCCACCGTGCTCGAGCGGCTCGGCCTCGAGGTCTTCTGTTCGCCGCTGCAGACGTGCTGCGGCCAGCCCGCGTTCAACGCCGGGTTCCTCGACGACGCGCGCGCGCTGGCGCGGCACACGGTCGACGTGCTGTCGGCCGCGCCCGATCCGGTCGTGATTCCCTCGGGCTCCTGCGGCGACATGGTGATCCATCGCTACGCATCGCTCCTCGCCGACGATCCGGCGTACGCCGATCGCGCGCGCGATCTGGCGGCGCGCACCTACGAGCTCACGCGCTTCCTCGTCGACGTCATGGGCGTCACCGACGTCGGCGCGTCGTCGGACGCGCGCCTCACCTATCACGCGTGCTGCCACGGACTGCGCGGCCTCGGTGTCGACCGGCAGCCGCACGAGTTGCTCGCACAGGTGAAGGGCGCCGACGTCGTTCCACTCGAGGAAGCCGACGTGTGCTGCGGCTTTGGCGGACTGTTCGCCGTGAAGATGGCCGACATCTCGTCGGCGATGCTCGCGCGCAAGCTCGACTGCATCGAACGCGCCGGCGCCGACACGGTCGTCGTCACCGACGTGAGCTGCGCGATGCACATGAACGGCGGCCTTCATCGGCGCGGCTGTCCGATCCGCGTCCGGCACATCGCCGACGTCCTCGCCGGCCCCGAGGCGAAGCGGTGAGCGCGGCGCCCGCGTCCTTCTACCGGCGAACCGCCGACGCGCTGGCCGACGCGCGCCTGCGGGGCGCGGTGGGCCGCGTCACGGCGAGCGTGCGCCGCTCGCGGCAGGCCGCGCTCGATCGGCTGCCGGACGCCGATGCCTGGCGCGATCACGCACGACAACTCCGCGCGCACACGATCGCCCATCTCGACCGCTACCTCGACGAGCTCACGTCCGCCATCGAAGCACGCGGCGGCCACGTGTTCTACGCGCCGACCGCGGAGGACGCGATCGCGTACGTCACGGATCTCGCGCGATCGCGGCATCTGAAGACCGCCGTCAAGTCGAAGTCGATGATCAGCGAGGAGATCGACCTCAACGCGCGCCTCGAGGCCGCCGGCGTGCGCGTGGTCGAGACCGATCTCGGCGAATACGTCGTGCAGCTCGCCGCCGATCACCCGTCGCACATCGTGATGCCGATCATCCACAAGACGCGCGGCGAGGTCGCCGACCTGTTTCGCGCGAAAGCCGGCGCGACCGACGCGGATCTCGCCGACGTCGCGAGCATGACGCAGTTCGCGCGCCGCACGCTCCGCCCCGAGTTCCTCCGCGCGGATCTCGGCGTGAGCGGCGTGAACTTCGGCGTCGCCTCGACCGGCACGCTGTGCATCTGCACGAACGAGGGCAATGGGCGGCTCGTCACGACGCTGCCGCGCGTCCACGTCGCGATGATGGGCATCGAACGCCTCGTTCCGACGCCCGAGGACCTGACCGTCATGCTGCAGATCCTCGGCCGCAGCGCGACCGGCCAGAACCTGACCGTCTACACGAACCTCATCAACGGTCCGCGCCCCGACGACGAATCCGACGGCCCATCGGAGCTGCATGTCGTCCTCGTCGACAACGGCCGCAGCCGCGTGCTCGGATCCGAGCTGGCCGAGATTCTGTACTGCATCCGCTGCGGCGCGTGCCTCAACGCGTGTCCGGTTTACCAGGAGATTGGCGGGCACGCGTACGGCAGCGTCTATCCCGGTCCGTTCGGATCGGTGCTCACGCCGGCGCTTCGCGGGCTCGAGGCCTTTCACGATCTGCCGCACGCGAGCAGTCTGTGCGGTGCATGCCGCGACGCCTGTCCGGTGCGCATCGACATTCCGCGCATGCTCCTCGCGCTGCGCGCCGACGACGCGAAGGCGCATCACGCGCCGTGGTGGATCGCGGCGGGGCTGCGCGTGTTCCGATGGGTGGCCGTGAACCCCCGCCGGTTTCAGACCGCGGGTCGTCTCACCGCCAAGCTCATGCACGCCACGTCGCGGAACGGCTGGATCCGTTGGCTGCCACCGCCGCTGTCGGGCTGGACGTCGACGCGCGACTTTCCGGTCATGGCCGTCGAATCGTTCCAGGAACGCTGGGCGCGACGATCGAAATTGCCGGAGCAGAAACCGTCATGACGCCCGACGCACGCGCGGCGATGCGCGCCGCCATCGCCGCGGCGATAGGACGCGGGACGTTTCCCGATGCCGTGGCCGATCATCCCGGCGCCTTCTCATGGTCGCCGCTGGCGGCCGGCGATCGTGCGGCGCGCTTCCGCGCCGAGCTCGAAGCGCTCGGGGGCACGTGTCACGACATGCCTGAGCCGAACGCTGATGCCGTGGTCGCACTCCTCGATCGATTGATGGCCGGCCGCGGCCCGCGGCGCGTGTTGGTGTGGGACGAAGCGCTACTGCCGGTGGCTGGACTGCCGACGGCCCTCGTGCGCGCCGGCATCAGCATCGACACGGTGACGCCGGGGGACATGGACTCGATCGAGCGGCGCGAGGAGCTCGCCTCGGCCACGATCGGACGGACCGGCGCTGACGCGGCGCTCGCCGAAACCGGATCGATCGTCCTCGCCTCGGGCCCGGGCCGCGCGCGGCTGGCGTCGCTCCTGCCGCCGATCCATGTCGCGCTCGTCGAACGCCACCGGCTCGTCGATTCGCTCGCCGCGCTCATTCGCGTTCGCCCCGACCTGGCGACGGCCGGCGCGAACGTCGTGTGCATCACCGGCCCGAGCCGGACGGCCGACATCGAGCACACGCTCAGCCGCGGCGTCCACGGTCCTGGCGAAGTCCACGTCGTCTTCGTCGGCTGAGCGGCACGGCCGTGTCGTTTCGCCATATGAAACCGACGAGCACTGCCTGCCCGACCGGTGCAATCCGCCCGTCGCGAACGACACCGGCTGCATCGGCCGATGGTCCCCGTGGCGTATCCCGCTCCGTTTCGATGGACGGAACGTCTCAGCCGTGGCGTGGCGAGGGCGATTCTGACGAGCCCTCGGCGCAACATCCTGGCCGCCGGTCACGTCCGGGCGGCCGAAACCGGCGTCTTATCCTTCCGCTTGCGTCCAGGCGCGCGCCAGACCATGATGAACGACATCGGTATTGATTCGATGAGCCTACGAGCGCTCACCAACGTGTTGGCGGCTCCGCAAGGAACGCCATCGAGCGGGCAGTAGCCGCGGTCCCCCTCTCCTCCTCCGCGGCAGGCGCGGGGTGGCGGCCGCCGAACCGCCCCCCGCCGTCCGTTCTCCAGACCACCACGGCGCGATTCTTCCGATAGAATCGCGCCGTTTGCGCGCCTACCTCGAAATCCTGCGCCCCGCGAACGTCGCCACGGCCCTCGCCGACGTGCTCGCCGGCTATGCGCTGACCGGCCTCGCGCCGTCCAGCTCGCTCGCCTGGCTCCTCGCGTCGACGGCGTGCCTCTATGCCGGCGGCATCGTGTTGAACGACGTCTTCGATCGACGGATCGACGCCGTCGAACGGCCCGAACGACCGATTCCGAGCGGCCGGATTCGCACGTCCACGGCGGCGACCCTGGGAGCCGGACTGCTCGGTGTGGGCGTGCTCGCGGCCAGCCAGGCGACCGGCGCCGCGGCGCTCATGGCCGCGGCCATCGTCGCCGCCGTGCTGAGCTACGACGCCGTCACCAAGCCGATGGCCATCGTCGGTCCGATCAACATGGGGCTGTGCCGCGGATTGAATCTGGTGCTCGGCATGGCTGCCGCGCCCGCGGCGATTCGTCTCCATTGGCCGCTCGCGCTCATCCCGTGGATCTACATCGTCGGCGTCACGGTCGTGAGCCGCGGCGAAGTCGCCGGAGGAACGAAGCGGGCGGCGGCTATCGCGCTGGGCCTCGTCGACCTGTCGCTCGTCGCGCTCGTGGTGGTCACGATGATCGGCCCCGGCAGTCCGGCAACCGCGGCGGTCTTTCTCCTGATACTCGGGTGGCGCATCGTGCCGCCGTTCGTCGAAGCGTGGCGAGATCCTCAGCCCGCGCACGCGCGCCGCGCGGTCCGTGCGGGCGTCCTGTCGCTGGTCCTGGTCGACGCCGTGATTGCCGCCGCGTACGCCGGTATGATTTGGGGATTGGCCGTGCTGGGCACGGCGCTCGCGGCCGGATGGCTCGCGCGCCTCTTCGCCGTGACTTGAGATGGACGCGATTCAGCAGGCAGTTCCCGTCACCTTCCGCTACCCGGTGCATTTCACCGAGGGCGTCTTCTCCCCGGCCAATCCACTCCTGCGATCGGTCCTGGCGCACGACGGCGAGCGTCTGCCGGCCGACGCCATCGTCATTGTCGATGCCGGCGTCGTCGCGGCGCATCCCGATCTTCTGGACGCGATCGCCAGGTATGCCGACGCGCACGCCGATGCCCTGCGTCTGGCCGGACCGACGGTCGTGCTGCCGGGCGGCGAGGCCGTCAAGGACGATCCGGCGCACGTCGACACGGTTCATCGCGCCATTCATGCCGCGGCACTCTGCCGACACTCCTACGTCGTCGCGGTCGGCGGCGGCGCGGTCATCGACGTCGTGGGCTATGCGGCCGCGACCGCGCACCGCGGCGTGCGGCTCGTGCGCGTGCCGACGACCGTCCTGTCGCAGGACGACTCGGCCGTCGGCGTGAAGAACGGCGTCAACGCGTTCGGGATCAAGAACTACTTCGGCACGTTCGCGGCGCCGTTCGCCGTGATCAACGACGCGCGGTTCCTCGCGACGCTCGCCGATCGCGACTGGCGCGGCGGCGTGTCCGAAGCGGTGAAGGCGGCCCTCATTCGCGATGCCGGCTTTTTCGACACGATCGAGCGGCTGGCGCCGCGGCTCATGGCGCGTGACGCCGATGCCATGCGCCAGGTCGTCCGCCGCTCCGCCGAACTGCATCTGGCGCACATTGCCCAGGGCGGCGATCCGTTCGAGCTCGGATCATCGCGGCCCCTCGATTTCGGTCATTGGTCAGCGCACAAACTCGAGCAGCTCACGGCGCATCGCGTACGGCACGGCGAGGCCGTGGCGATCGGCATCGCGCTCGACAGCACCTATTCGTACCTGACCGGCGCCCTTTCGGCATCCGACTGGCGGCGGATCGTCGACCTGCTGCTCGCGCTCGGCCTCGAGCTCCACGTGCCCGAGCTCGACCAGCACCTGGACGATCCGGGACACGTCGAGTCGGTCCTGCGTGGACTCGCGGATTTCCGCGAGCACCTCGGCGGACGCCTCACGATCCTGCTGCTCCACGGGATCGGCCGGCCCTTCGACGTGCACGAGATCGACGCCGAGACTATGATTCGAAGTATCGGCGTGCTGCGGCAGATCGACGCCGCGCGCTCCTCGCGCGCGGCCGACGGCCTGCTGGCCGGCGCGCGGGGAACGACATGACCGCCCGTCCGACATCGCCGTTGACAGCCACCCAGCTCGTCGACGAGTACTTCATCGAGAACCGCAACCGCCTGCTCGAGATTGCCGCGTTCCTCGACCGAATCGATCGCGCCGATCCGTCGGTCGCCGCCGACGACTTTCGCATGCGCGTCTTCGCCGAGGCCGTCACGGCGCTGACGGCGGCCGCGCCGGAGCGGCTCGCGCACATCCAGATGCTCTTGAGCGACCCGGATGCGACGCCGCTCGAGGCGCTCGACCGCAAGGGCGCCGTCGGCGCGTACGATCCGTCGCTGAGGGAGTCGCGATCATGAACTACATCGACCATCACGCGCACATGGTGTCGCGCACGACCGACGACTACGCGCACATGGCGCTGACCGGGTGCGTGGCGGTCACCGAGCCCGCGTTCTGGGCGGGCTGGGATCGCAGCACCGTCGAGGGCATGGAGGACTACTTCCGCCAGCTCGTCGACTTCGAACCGAAGCGCGCGGCGCAGTACGGCATCCGCCACTACGCGTGGCTCGGCATGAACCCGAAGGAGTCCGACAACCGCGAGCTGTCGCGGCAGGTGCTCGCGCGGCTGCCGAAGCTGCTCGATGGCCCAGGCGTGCTGGGCGTGGGCGAGATCGGCATGAACCGTGTGACGCGGAACGAGATCGCGACCTACACCGATCAGATCGCACTCGCCGCCGAGCGCCGCGACCTCGTCCTGATTCACACGCCGCACCTCGAGGACAAGCACAAGGGCACGCGCGTCACGATCGATGTGCTCGAACGCTATCCGTCGCTGCCGCGCGGCCGCGTGCTCGTCGATCATGCCGAGGAGCACACGATCGAGATGATCCTCGACCACGGCTTCTGGGCCGGCCTCACGCTTTATCCGCAGACGAAAGTTTCAGCGCAGCGGGCCGTCGACATGATCGAACGGTTCGGTCCCGATCGCATCCTCGTCGCCGGCGCGTGCGACTGGGGTCCCAGCGAGCCGGTCGCCGTGCCGAAGTTCATCATGGAGATGCGGCGGCGCAAGCACTCGGACGCGTTGATTCACGAGATCGTGTTCGACAACCCCGTGCGCTTCCTCAGCCAGTCGCCGAAGTTCCAGCGGCCGGCCGGCACGCCGGAACCGGCGCGCGTCGGCTCGTAGCGCACGCCCGCGCCGGACTCGATCCTCGTGCAGCTTCCGCCCGACGATTTCCTCCATCTCACCTACTGCACCAACATCCACGCCGCGGACGGCTGGCCGGCCGTGCGCGACACGCTCGCGCGCGTGGCGCCGGCGCTGAAGGCGCGGCTCGCACCCTCGAAACCCTTCGGGCTCGGCCTGCGACTTTCGGCGCGCGAAGCGCGCGAGCTCGCGAGCGGACCGCTCGACGCATTTCGCACCTGGCTCGACGCCGAGGGCCTGTACGTCGCGCTCATCAACGGCTTTCCCTACGGCCCGTTTCATCGTTCTGTCGTCAAGGCAGAGGTCTACGCGCCCGATTGGCGCGACGACGCGCGTGTCGCCTACACACTCGATCTCGTCGAGATCCTGCGCCGGCTCGCGCCCGAGGGACTCGACGCGGGCGTGTCGACGGCGCCCCTGTCCTACAAAGCCTGGATGAGCGTCGACGACGAGTCGAGCTGGAAAACGGTGACGGCCAACGTCGTGCGCGTCGTCGAGCGGCTCGCGGCCATCCGGCGCGACGAGGGCACGCTCATCCATCTCGACATCGAGCCCGAGCCGGACTGCGTGCTCGAGACGACGGACGAGACGATCGACTTCTTCGAGCGCTGGCTGCTGCCCGTGGGCGCGCCGCTCCTCGCCGCGTCGACGGGCGGCACGCTCGACGACGCGCGCCGCGATCTCCTCGATCACGTGCGCGTCTGCTTCGATTGCTGCCACTTCGCCGTCGAGCACGAAGATCCGATCGCGGCCATCGACCGGCTGCGCACCGCGGGCATCGGCATCGGCCGCGTGCAGCTCAGTTCCGCGCTCACGGCGCACGTGCCGGACGACGCGCGCGGACAGGCGGCCGCGGTCGCGCGCCTCCGGCCATTCGACGATGCGACGTACCTCCACCAAGTGATGCGGCGTGGTCCGTCCGGCGTCGAGCGATTCCCGGACCTGGGCCCGGCGCTCGAGCACCCTGCCGCGGGCGACTGGCGCATCCACTTTCACGTGCCGCTCTTCACCCGCGACTACGACGGCCTGGCCTCGACGCAGTCCGACGTGGCGCGCGTCATCGCCGCCGCCGAAGCGTCGCGCTTCACGCGCCATCTCGAGATCGAGACTTACACCTGGGATGTGCTGCCCGGCGCGCTCAAGCTCGACGTGGTCGAGTCAATCGCGCGCGAGTACGACTGGGTGCTGCGGCAAACCTCAACGGGGCGGGATCGTCCTAGATAGGGGCCGCCTCCTGTGCCGGCCCGGGGCCGCAGATAGAGAACTGGGAAACCCTCACAGACCTGGTTGTCCCTGGGCTTGAAAGCCCAGGGCTCCACAATCAGGGACTCGGGGAGTCAACTTTTTCTGTGGAGCCCTGGGCCTTCAGGCCCAGGGAAAACCCTTCCAGCGGCGAGCAATGAGCATCGTCAGCGCAGGAAGCGCGAGCGCCGCGACGAAAGCCAGCAGGAACGACTGCACCTCCATCGCGAACGCGCCGACCGCCGCGTAGACCATCGCGATGCCTAGATTCGACGCGCTCGTCAGCGCCAGGAAGCGTCGCCGCGGCGCGCCGATGACGCCGGCGAGGATGACGCTCGCTTCGGCCAAGACAGGCACGGGCCGGCAGAGCACCAGGCCGTAGTCGCCATAGCGCCCGGCGAGCCGCTCGGCACGGGCGATCGCGTCGGAACCGACGAACCGTCGCGCGGCCGCGGATGCACGTGCGCCGAATGCGTAGCCGATCGTGCACGCTGCTGACATCCCGGCCCAGACGACGAACGTGCCGATCCAGAAACCGAGGAGCGCGCCGGCCGCGGCCGAGACGATGGTCGACGGGATCGGAAGGAAGACGTCGCTCGCGAGCAGAAGGAAGACGACAGTCGCGCTGAGCCAGCTCACGCCCTCGCCGCGCGCGAGTCGCGCGGCCAGTGCGTTCAAGTCGTCCTCGAAGAGGACGAACGGCACGATGATGATGGCCAGCAGCGCGACGACGAGAAGAGTCCAGCGCATTGGCTATTCAGACGACGTCAGCCGGCCGCAGTTGGATGGTTCTCCCTGGGCCTGAAGGCCCAGGGCTCCACGGAAGTCGCTCACGCACCGGCAGAACCCGGCACGAGCTCGAAGCTTGAAGTTCGAAATTGACGGGCAGGCGCCCGCGCCTGCCCGTTCACATCTCTGCTATTGACCGCGGCCGCCGGCGCCCGCGCCGGCACCTCGAGCGCCAGCCGGACCGCCCGCGCGACCCGCGCCGCCACCGCGGCGACCGGCCAAGAGCTCCTGATCGGTCCACGGCGTCTTGCGCGTGCTCGTCAACCCGCGCGTCTCGGTCACATCCGCCGGGCTGACGGGCGACGCCGTGTGGCCCCACTCGCGGCGAATGTAGGTGAGCACGCCCGCGATCTGCTCGTCACTCAGCGTCGCGCCGAGCGGCGGCATCAGGCCGATGTTGCCTTCCTTGCCCGCGAGCAGAATCCGCTCGGCCATGCCCGGGTCGGGTGACATCACGAACTGCGACGTGACGAGGTTGGCGGCCACATTCGGCAGTCCCTGGCCGTTCGCCTGATGGCAGCCGATGCAGATGTTCTTGTAGACGTCCGCGCCAGCCGCGTACAGCTTCTGCTGGTCGGGCGTGAGCGGCGGCGCCGTGTTCACCGGCGCCGGCTTGCCCGGCCAGTCGAGCTTGGCAACGACCGCCTTGGCGGCATCCGCGACGTCGCCCGTACCGGCCGCGAGCTTCGTCAACCCTGACGGCTCAGCCGCCAGATTCACGCCGCGCGGCGCGCCGCCACGACCACCGCGACCCGCGCCGATTCCGCGAGCCGCGAATCCGCCGCGGCCCCGTCCACCTCCTGGCGTCGGCAGTCCGGTGTCGAGTCCCTTCAGGATGGCGGTCTGTTTCCAGGCGGGCGTGCCGTCGGCCGTGGCCATCGTCAACAACCGGCCAACCGCATCGACGTTGCCGCCCTTCGCGATGGCCGCGGCGAGCATCGTCGTCGCGTCGGACTCATCAGCCGCCGCCTGCGCCCGCGCGACGCGATCGAGCACCTGTTCCTCGAGACCGGCGAGACCGCTGATCGTCGCGTCCACGGTGATCGGATCGCTGCCGTACTTGGTGAGCATCTGGACGGCCGGATCGATCCGCGCGGCCTCGGGCAGCGCACCAATCGATGCCGCGAGCTGGCGCCGCACCTGCCAGTTCGGATCGTTCATCAACGCCAGAATCTGGCCAGCGAGCGGCGAGCTCGCCTCGCCGAGCCAGCGCTCGGACAGCCGGATGGCCGACGCCCGCACGTACGGCGAGTCGTCGTGCAGCGCGCGCTCGACCGAGTCAGGCTCGATCGCGTCGAGGCCGTCGAGCGTCCAGAGCGCATGCAGCTTCGTCCGCCAATCAGGCGCGGTCGCCGCCAGCTGCTTCAACGCCGGCGCGACCGACTTGTCGCCGCGCTCGACGAGGAGCTGCTGCGCCTTGTCGCGCCACCAGCCATTCGGGTTCGACAGGTACTGCACGAGCCCGGCCGTGCTCGCCTCGTGCAGCGCCGGCTTCGGCACCGGCTTCGTCGTGTCGTGCACGATGCGCCAGATGCGGCCGCGGCCGATCGGCTCCTGCAGCTTGTGCTGCGCAATGTAGTCGCGCAGGAAGTCGGTCTGATACGCGCCGTCCTGCACGACGCCGCGGTACATGTCGACGACGTACAGCGTGCCGTCCGGGGCGTTCGAGAGATTCACCGGCCGGAACCGTTCATCGGTCGACGCGAGAATCTCGCCCTTCGCGTACCCGTTCTTCGCCGTGAGCCGTCCGGTGCCGTCGTCGACGATGACGAGGCGATGGACGAGGTTGGTGGGCGAATCGGTGATGAAGGCGTTGCCCTCGAGCTCCTTCGGGAGCTGGTCGCCGCGATAGACGGTCGGCGTGCCCGCGCCCTGGATGATGATCGAGCCGTCGTCGGGACGGAAGAACTGATCGCGATAGCCGCGGTTCACGCCGCGGGTCGGGCGAGCGGGCCACACCGGCGCATCCTCGCGCTCGACGAGCGACTCGTAGAGGCCGCGCGTGCGCGCCATGTTCGGATTGCGCATGTAGTAGCTGGCCGGGAGGATGTCGACGAACAGCGGCTCGTCGTTCACGTTGCGGAAGATCCGTCCCGCGTCATCCTGCGACACGCCCCACTGGCCGCGGCTCAAGGTCGGCTTGATCTCGAACTTGCCGTCCTTCCACCGGAGGTACCAGTCGTGCTCGGACGTGTACATCCAGTTGTCCATCGCCCAGTACAGGCTGTTGGCGTTGTGCTCGATGTTGCCCTCGGCGCGGCCGTAGTCGTCGCTGATGAGCTCCTTGGTGTCGGCCTTCAAATCGCCGTTCGTGTCGCGCATCAACCAGAGGTGCGGCGGCTCGGCGATGAGCACGCCGTGT
>CALFMR010000506.1 GCA_937880585.1 uncultured Acidobacteriota bacterium | reverse complement strand
CCGGTCGACGCCGTGTCGCCGACGCGGTTCGTGCCGCTGACGCCGGGCGTGAGCGAGATCAGCGCGTCGAAGCTGCGCGTGGCGATGGGCAGGTTCTGCACGGCATCGGTGGGGACGGTCATCGACCGTTCGCCGCTCGTCGTCTGGACGGCGAGCGCCTCACCGGTGACGTCGACCACCTCCTGCACGCCGCCGACGTCGAGTGTGAGCCGGCCGACCGACGTGCGTGATCCGGCGTTGACCGTGATGCCCGACCGGTTCAGCGTCTTGAAGCCCGACATCACGACCTCGATCGTGTACGTGTCGGCGGGAGTATTCGGCACGACGAAGTCGCCGGTTTCGTTCGTGACGACGACCGGGGACTTCGTGCCCTTCGTGGCGCTCACGAGCGTCACCGAAGCGCCGGGCAGGGCCCCGCCCTGCGCGTCCGTGATCGTGCCGACGACCGAACCGGTCGTGATCTGCGCACTGGCTGATACCGCCATCGTCGTGATGCCGACGAGTACGGCTGCCAGGGCGGCTATTCCGCGCGTCCACCTCATGGGTCCTCCTACGGGTTGCGTCGCTTACGGGCCAGGGCTCTCGCGCCGCGCACGCGGAGGGTGCGCGGCGTGTGTCATACGGCGGCGATTACTGCGCCGAGCGCTCGCGGGCGGCGAGCGCCAAGAGTTCGTCGTTCGTCCACGGCCGCGCGCGGCCCGCGGTCTGGGCGCGGACCGAAGCGATGGTCGACGGATCGACGGGCGATCCGGTCTGGCCCCACTCGCGTCGGACGTAGGTCAGGACATCGGCAATCTGCTCGTCGTTCAGCACCTGGCCGACAGGCGGCATCAGGCCGATGGAGCCCTCTTTTCCGTTGAGAAGAATGCGCGCCGTCACGTCGGCGGGACCGAGCGCCAGCGTCGAGCCGACCAGGCTCGCCGCGACCTTCTCCTGTCCGCGGCCATCGGGCTGATGACACGCCTGGCAGATGTTCTGGTAGACCGTTCGGCCCGCGTCGAAGCGGCGCTGTTCGTCCGCCGTGAGGGCAGCGACCGGTGCCGGCGCGCCCGCTTTGCCGGGCCAGACGATGCGCGTCAGCACGCGCGCGGCGCGTGGGGCGAGATCGCCGCCGTTCGAGGCGAGCGCCACGAACGAGGCCGGCTCACTCGTGAGCTGGAGGCTCCGTCCCGCGCCGCCGGCACGTCCGCGGCCAGCCGTGGCCGCCCGTGCCGCGCCGGCGGGACCGCCGGTCACGCCGCCGACGCGATTGAGACTCGGCGTCGAATACGCATACGCGCCACCCGGGCCGGCGCGTCCGCCAGGGCACGTCGGACAGGGCGTCGCGCCGGCCGCCGGACCGGCCGCCGTCCGGCGGCCCACGGCAGCCGGCGTGCCCGGCATCGGCGCACCGATGAGCGCGACTTCCGCGCCGCGCAGCAGCGCGGATCGTTGCCATGCGGGCCGCGACGCGCTCGCCGCGCCGTCGAGTACGTGCGCGGCAATCACACTGTCGTCGCCGCGCACGATCGTCGCGGCCACGGCCGCGATCGCGTCGGCGCGTTGCGGCGTCTCTTCGGACGTCGCCAGCAGCGCATCGAGTGTCGCCGTCTCACTGCCGCTGATGCTGCTCAGCGCCGCGTCGAGCGCAACCGGATCGTCCGCGTGGTGCTCGAGGAACGCCGCCACGGCCGTTGCGCGCGCGGCCGCCGGCAGCGTGCCGAGCGTGGCGCCAAGTTGATCGCGCACCGCCCAGTCGTTGTCGCTGGTGAGCGCGAGGACCGCGCTTCGCACCTCGGGATGGCTGTCGTCGCCGAGCCAGCGTTCGGCGATGCGGAGCGCAGCCGCTCGGACGGCGCGCGACGAATCGGCGAGCGCGTGGACGACCACGTCCGGATCGATCGCCCCCATGCCGTCGAGCGTCCAGAGCGCCTGAACCCGTGTCCGACTCTCGTTGGCCGTGCGCGCCAGCGTCGTGAGCGGAGCGACGGCCGATCGGTCGCCGCGCTCGACGAGCACGCGTTCAGCCGTGTCGCGCCACCAGCCGTTCGGGTGGGTGAGTGCCTGGACGAGCGCCGTGACCGGCGCGTTCGACAACGCCGGAACGGTCGTGTCGCGCGACAGGCCGTCGTAGACGACGCGGTAGATGCGGCCGAGGCCGGTCGGGTGCTCGAGCTTGCGTCCGAGGATCTGATCGCGCAGGTACTCGGTGACGTCGGCGCGCTGTTGAATGATGCCGCGATACATGTCGACGATGTACAGCGTGCCGTCGGGCGCGTTCGAGATGAAGACCGGCCGGAAACGTTCGTCGGTCGACGCCAGGAACTCGCCCTGCGGGTACGCCTTGCGCGCCTGAAGTCCCGAGCCATCGTCGCTGATGACGATGCGGCTCACGAGATTGGCGGCCGGCTCGGCCACGAACGCGTTGCCGTAGAGATCGGGCGGAAGGCGATCGCCGCGGTACACCATGGGCCCGCAGGCCGATGTGAAACGAACGAGCGATCCGTCCGGGCGATCGATGCCTTGTTGGTAGGCGCGGTTGGTGCCAGGCGTCGGCCGTACCGGCCAGACGGTGTTGATCTCGCCGTCCGCGCTATTGAGCGTTTCGTAGCTGCCCCGCGTGCGGAGGAGCGCGGCATTGCGTGCGAAGTACTGCGTCGGTACGAGATCGACGTGCAGCGCCGATTCGTTCGAATTGCGGTAGATGTGACCCGCGTCGTCCTCGGTCACGCCCCACTCGCCGCGTGAGAGCGTCGGTTCGGGGGTGAACGTGCCGTTCGCGAAGTGGAATTCGACGTCGCTGTTCGACGTGTAGATGCGGTTGTCCATCGCCCAGAACAGCGAGCTGGCGTTCTCCTCGACGCGACCTTCGCGGCGGCCGTAGTCGTCGGTGAGTTGCTCCTTCGTGTCGACGTGCAGGTCGCCGTCGGTGTCACGCATGAGCCAGACGTAGGGCGGTTCGCCGACGAGCACGCCGTGCTCGGTGACTTTGATCGCGCGCGCGAGCACCAGGCCGTCGGCGAACACCGTCCGCTTGTCCATCGTCCCGTCATGATTCGTGTCTTCGAGGACGACCACGCGGC
>CALFMR010000505.1 GCA_937880585.1 uncultured Acidobacteriota bacterium | reverse complement strand
CGGCTGGATGCGGCACCGGACCGCTCGCGCGCTCGGCACGCTCGCGCTCGGCGCGAATCGCCTGCGTGAACTCCTCGATCGACAACTGCACAGGCTCCCAGGACGTCGCGTCCTTCCGAATCTGGACGGCGTAGTCCTTGCGCAGCGGGAATCCTTCCCAATCCTCGGGCATCAGCAGCCGCCGCAGGTCCGGATGCCCCTCAAAGGCGATGCCGAACAGATCGAAGACTTCACGCTCGAGCCAGTTGGCGCCGGGAAACACCGGCACGACGCTCGGCACGCGTGGATCGTCACCCGCGAGGCGCACCTTGAGGCGAAGACGCCGGGCCGGAGCCGCGCCGGCCGGCTGCGCGTAGGCGGCCCCCACGCACACCAGGTGATAGACGACCTCGAAGCGCGGCTCGGCGGGCAGCCGGTCGACGGCCGTCACCTCGACGAGCAAGGCGAACTGCAGCGCCGGGTCGTCGCGCAGGTGGCGACAGACGTCGACGATCCGATCGCGCTCGACGATGACCGTCGGCATGTCGGTGGCGGTACCAGCCTCGAAGGCGGCACCGGGAAAGGCTTGTCGGAGTGCGTCGATGACGGGTTCGGGCATGGTGGCGGCCGCCTACGCGCTCATCCGCTGCCCGTCGATCTTGCGCTGGAGCTGCACGATGCCGTAGATGAGCGCCTCGGGCCGCGGCGGGCAGCCGGGCACGAACACGTCGATCGGCACGATCTGGTCGCAGCCCTGGACGATGGCGTAGTTGTCGAAGACGCCGCCGCAGCTCGCACACGCGCCCATCGAGATGACCCATTTGGGCTCGGGCATCTGGTCGTAGATGCGGCGCAGGACGGGTGCCATCTTGCGCGAGAGCCGGCCGGCCACGATCATCAGGTCCGACTGGCGCGGCGATCCGCGGAAGACCTCGGCGCCGAAGCGCGCGATGTCGTAGCGGCCGCAGCTCATGGCCATCATCTCGATGGCGCAGCAGGCCAGACCGAAGGTGACCGGCCAGATGGCCGATCGCCGGGCCCACTGGACCATCTTCTCGACCGTCGTCGTCAGGATGGGAATTTCGAGCTCTGGCATGGGTGAGGAACGCGCCTACCTTCCATTCAATCAGCCGACCGGTCCCTCGTGCAATGCCGCGCCGCCGGTCGGCGCGATCCGGACCGCCGATCCGTCACCGGCCGTGGCGTTCTTCGCCCCAGTCGAAGGCGCCCTTGCGCCACACATAGATGAAGCCGGTCACGAGCAGCAGGAAGAAGGTCACGAGCTGCCAGAACCCGACCATCCCGAGGTCACGGAACGCGACGGCCCACGGATAGAGGAACGCCACCTCGATGTCGAACAGCAGAAAGACCATCGCCACGAGGTAGAACTTGATCGACTGGCGCTCGCGCGCGTCGCCGACGGCCGGCATGCCGCATTCATAGGGCGCCGACTTTTCCGCCGAAGGCTTGCGCGGGCCAAGGAACTGGGAGAGGAGCACGGAACCGGCGGCGAAGCCGACACCGAGACCGATCATGATCAGGATTGGCAGAAATCCTTCCATCGATCCGCGATCTCCCCAGGGAAGCCGTCCGGCAGCGGCAGCGCAAGGCGGTCGCCCGCGAGCTTGTTCGTCCGCCGAACAAGCGAAGATGCTAGCGAACCGGGACGAGACAAGTCAACGAAGGGACAGAGATCAGCCTCATGCGAAGACCGCGAAGGGGCCAAGGGCAGATCATAAAGATGACACCGCGAGGCCCCGAGCGAAGCGAGGGCGCCGAAGCGCCGTAGGCGCGGGGGTGGGGCCCCGCGCCATTGCAAAAAAGATGACTGTCGTACCGCCCGAACTCCAACGATTGTGAGAACGATGCGTCAGAAGCTGACCCGGAAACCGATGGCCGCTGCCGATGCCGTCGGCCCGGCACGAACCGGATCGGGCCGGCGGTAGATCTCTTGCCAGGAGTGGATCCCTGAGTCGAATCCGCCACCGAGCGTCGCACCCACAGCCAGTGCCGCAACCCACTGTCCCGCCTCGTGCCGTCCCTCGAAGCCTTGACGGCATAGGAACCATTTGAGACAGACGAACATCGTGGCCGTGCCGATCAGAATGCCATTGACGATGCTGTCCTCTTTCTGCACCGACACGCGCCGGACGTCATCGAACGTGACGGGCGTCGGAATGTAGCGCGGCGACACCCAAGGCTCGGGATTGCGTACGCCGACCACGATCTCGGCATCGTCCGCAGAGATGAGCGTCCCGCGCACCTTCCCGCGATCGGTCCGGACGGTCACCTGACGCGAGAGGAACGACTGGGCCCAGGGCGCAGTCCTCACGGACCGCGGCGCCGCACCCGAGGCGGCCTGCGCGCCAAGCACGACCGAATGGACGCTGATTGCAGCGACCGTGGCAAGTGCCACGGCGATATGCGACGGGCCCGGCCGACGTCTCGCGGAGCGGCGTCCAGTCATGTCGTCTCTGCCTGCAAGCAGTGAATCGCGACAGTCATAACACAGGCGAGCCGACCAAGACGGCCCACGGTGAACGGTTGCACCGTCACTTGCCCGCCGCGGGTGGACGGCCGTCGGACGTACCATGGGCCATGACCGGGAAGGTCGAGGAATTGAACCGGCGACTGCTGCGCGCCCGCGATGCGATGGACCGCGCCTACGCGCAGCCGCTCGACATCCGCGGCGTGGCCGGAGTGGCATGCCTCTCCAGGGCCCATTTCATTCGAAGCTTCCACGCCTGCTTCGGCGAGACGCCGCACAGCTACCTCCAGCGTCGCCGCGTCGAGCGTGCGATGTTCCTGCTGCGCGAGACCGAGCGGAGTGTGACCGACGTGTGCTTCGACGTCGGCTTCACGAGCCTGGGGACGTTCAGCAGGACATTCCGTGCCATCGTCGGCAAGACGCCGTCGGCGTACCGACGGGGGCACGAGCCGATCGAAGCGCCTCACTGCTCCCAGATGTCTGCGACCCGGCCCCGGCTGGCGGCTGGCGTCGCGGTACGATCGCGCACTTTCGGAGAAGCATCAACGGGCGCGGCACGCTAGCCTTGGCGTCGTTCGCTATCACTCGCCAAGGAGAACCCCGTCATGATCACGAAGCTCAACGTCGCATCCATCTACGTCCTCGACAAGGACGAGGCGCTCGACTTCTACGTCGAGAAGCTCGGGTTGGAAAAGGGCCACGACGTGCGACAGGGCACGTACCGCTGGCTCACCGTACGCGTCCCTGGCGAGGGCACCGAAATCTCGCGCGAAGTCCCGGGTGCGCCGCAGCACGATGAGGCGACAGCCGCCCGACTCCGCGAGCTCATCACCAAGGGCGCGATGGGCGGCCTGGTCTTCATCGCGGCTGACGTTCGCGCGTTCTACGAGACTCTCAAGGAGCGCGGGGTCACCGACTTCACTCAGGAGCCCACCGACCACTTCTACGGCACGGACATGGGGATACGCGACCCGTTCGGCAATGCCATCCGCATCCTGCAGCAGGGGAAGAGCGCGACGGCCTGACACGCGGCACGCCGCTGGCGCCGCCTTCCTTCGAAGTTCGAAGTTGACCCGCGCCAGCTCATTTCTGGCTTCAAACTTCCAACTTGACCCCATCTCTTCAGTACACTTCTCCCATGCGTCTCGCCTGGTTCACGCCATGGCCGCCGCAGCGGACGGGGGTTGCGAGTCGGTCGGCCGAGCTCGTGCCGACACTCGCCGCGCGCGGGCCTGGGGTGGACGTCTTCGTCGACGATCGCGTCGTGCCGGTGCGGCGCGCGGGTGATGCGCCGCCCGCGGCCGGCGAGATCCGCGTCCAGAGCGCGCATGACTTCGTCTGGCGCGCCGCCCGCGATCAGTACGACCTCGTCGTCTATCAGATCGGCAACTCGTCGGCGCACGCGTTCATCTGGCCGTATCTGACGCGCTGGCCGGGGCTCACGCTCTTTCACGACCTCCGTCTCCACCACGCGCGCGGACGACTAGCTGCGCGTCGAGGGGACAAGGCCG
>CALFMR010000504.1 GCA_937880585.1 uncultured Acidobacteriota bacterium | reverse complement strand
CTAGCGATGAAGGCGCACCGCCCGCGCCAGCGACGGCGCGGCGTTCAGCGCCGGTGTGCCGCCGCGAGCGCATAGACCAGCGAGCGCAGCGCCGGCAGCCCGTCATCGGACAGCTCGATCCCGCCGGTCAGTCTGACCGGGTCGAATGCCAGCGCCTTCTCGGCCGCGGCACTGTCGGCGACCACGGACGTGATGGTGAGACGGCCCACTTCGATTGTCCGCCGATCGTCGGGCCACACGGCGGAGGGATCGTCCGTCGCGTCGCCAGGATTCGGGATCTGCACGACGAGTCGGAACTCGACCGGGCCGGCCGCGAGACGCGTCTTCAAATCGTCGATGAGGAAGTTCGACGGCTTGCCCGACGCTTCCGCGTCGGTGAGATCGCGTTCTCCCGCCACCGGACGGATCTGATAGCGGCCAACCTGCCGTGTGCCCGCGGCGTTGACGAACACGAACGCGTCGTTCGAAAAGAACGCCTCGGTCGCGAAGCTCGCCGGCACCCGCTGATTGTCCTGCACGAACTTCGCGGCCAGCGGATGCGATCCAAGAAATGTTTCGACTGGCCAGGGATGCGGCCTCGTCGGATCGGTCGAGACGATGGCCGTCTGGAGCGCAAGGAACTCTTCGCCGTTGGCGACGACGAACCCGTTGTGCGACATCGCGACGACGTCGGTGACGCTCGCGTCAGGCAGCGTGAAGCGAATCGCGAGGCCGCGCGGTCCGGCGTTCGCCGACGCGTCCGGGATCAACGGATCGGGTGCGCCGTCGGAGAAGCGAACGACCACGGGCGTCACCTGCTGGAAGTGCGCGGCCTTCGACAACGACGCGGCGTCCGGTGACGGCGTGAACGTGCCCTGGCAGACGAGGCCTTTCGCGTGGACCGTGCGGTAGCCGGCCTGATTGCCGGGAACGCGCAGCATCGTCTCGAGGATTCTCTGCGCGAGGTCCGCGTTGGCCGATGCCGACTGTCTGGTCCGCGGCGTCTGCGCCTGGGCGCGCGGTGCCGCGGACATCAGCGCCACGCCGGCGGCCACCAGCCAGAAACCCGCACCATGCCAGTGATGTCTCGAGAAGATCTCCATCGTCATATCCTCCGTGCGAGCGATGGTAGGCAAGACTCCAGACGCGTGCTTGTCTCGAACGCTGGTTTTTGTCGAATCCTGCGACAATCGACGACCGGCGCGATGACACACCACCCACGACCTGTCACGCGTGCGTCGCGCCCGTGTGGTAGCCTTTGCGCCGTGGCGCGCGGCCTGGTCCGCGGGACGACGGTGACACGATGGCGGTGAGGCGCGCGCACGCCCACGGCCGCGCGTTCGCACGGCGCTTCGGCGTCGACACGGCGCCGGCGTTCTTCGCGCGCACGCTCCACAAGGCCGACGTCGGCGTCACGTACCTGCGCCAGGAACATCCCACCTTCGAGCTGTCCGAACCGCAGCCGTTCGACGATGCGTATCTGGTGAGCGTCGGCTTCGGTGACTATCCCGACTATCGGCTCTGGAGCGATGGACGATCGATTGCGACCGGTCCCGTGTTCGCGCGTCAGACCACGATGTACGACTTGCGAACGGCGCCGTACATCCTGGTGAACAGCCCCCTCATCGGCGTGCACTTCCACGTCCCGCGCGCCGCGTTGCGCGCGATCGCCGAGGCCGAATGCGGTGCGCGCGTCGACGAGCTCCGTTACCCGCCCGGACGCGGCGTCGACGACGCAACGATCTGCGGCGCCTGCACGGCGCTGCTGCCGGCGTTCGAACGGCCGGCCGAAGCGAGCCGTTTGTTCGTCGAGTACGTCACGCTCGCCGTCACGGCCCACCTCGCGCACCGCTACGGCGGACTCGCCGCCGCGCGCGCCGAACGGCACGGCGCGCTCGCACCCTGGCAGCTCACGCGCGCGACGGAACTCATCGACGCGCACCCGACCGGCGATCTCAGCCTCGCCGCCCTCGCGCGCGAATGCCGGCTGTCGCCCAGCCACTTCGCGCGCGCGTTCCGCGCCTCGACCGGACTCGCGCCGCATCAGTGGCTCGTGCGCCGGCGCGTGGAAAAAGCCAAGGCGGCCATGGCGACGACCGATCGACCGCTCACCGACATCGCGACCGACGCGGGCTTCGCGGACCAGAGCCATTTCACGCGCGTGTTCACGAGGCTCGTGGGGATCCCGCCAGGTGCGTGGCGCCGCAATCGATAACGTGCGGATCGCGATTCTCCTGCGTGGGCGTCGCCGCGCGGCACCGGACGCCCGTCAGTTGAAGCTGCTATAGTCCGTGTCGCGCGGACGCGCGCGGTCGCTAGTCTCCTCCGAGCCGGCTCCCCCCTCCCGACTCGAACACGCAACATGCCAGCCGGCCGCGCCCGGCCGGGTGAAGGACGATCAACCATGCACGAAGCGTTTCTCGAAGCTCATCCGGCGTTTGCCACGACGAGCCGGCTGGACGACCTGCGCGCCACCGAATACGGGCGGCTGGATGCCGACGGGCACGTGTATCTCGACTACACGGGCGGCGGCGTGTACGCCGAGTGTCAAGTACGCGACCATCTGGCGCTTCTGGCCACGCGCGTGTTCGGCAATCCGCACTCGCGCAATCTGACGTCGTGCGCCATGAACCAGTTCGTCGAAGAGACGCGCGCCGACGTGCTCCGCTTCTTCAACGCGTCGCCCGACGAGTATCTGGTGATCTTCACGCCGAACGCCACGGGCGCGCTGAAGATCGTCGGCGAAGCCTATCCGTTCGGCCCCGGCAGCGTCTTCGCGCTCACGGCCGACAACCACAACTCGGTGAACGGCATCCGCGAGTTCGCGCGGCATCGCGGGGCGGTGGTGCGATACGTCCCGATCGTCGCGCCCGATCTGCGCGCGCAGCCCGATGCGCTCGCCCGCATCCTCGCGAGCGCGCCCGACGCGCCGCACAAGCTCTTCGCCTATCCCGCGCAGTCCAACTTCTCCGGCGTCCAGCACCCGCTCGACTGGATCGCCGACGCCCGCGAACAGGGCTGGGACGTACTGCTCGACGCGGCGGCGTTCGCGCCGACCAACCGGCTGGATCTCAGCCTCGTCCATCCGGACTTCGTCGACATCTCGTTCTACAAGATCTTCGGCTACCCGACCGGCGTCGGCTGTCTGCTCGTGCGCAAGGCGACGCTGCCGAAGCTGGTCAAGCCGTGGTACGCCGGCGGCACCATCACGTTTTCAACGGTCGCGACCGAAGATCATTACCTGTCGCCGGGTCCTGCCGCGTTCGAGGACGGCACGGTCAACTACCTGAGCCTGCCGGCGGTGAGCATCGGTCTTTCGTTCATCGAATCGATCGGCATCGATCTCATCCACACGCGCGTGATGTGTCTGGCGGACTGGCTCTTGACCGAGCTGCCCGCGCTCCGTCACGCCAACGGCCGGCCGCTCATCCGTCTCTACGGCCCGCCGACGACCGATGGCCGCGGCGCCACGCTGCAGATGAATTTCTTCGATCGTGACGGCGAGCGGATCGACTGCTACACGACCGAACGGCTCGCGAGCGCCGAGCACATCTCGCTGCGCGCCGGCTGCCACTGCAACCCTGGCGCGCGCGAAAGCGCGCTCGGCTTCAGCAAGGACGACCTCGAGGCCTGCTTCCTCGACGCCGACGCGATCACTTTCGATCAATTCCGCCGCCGCATCGTCGGCAAGACGACGGGCGGACTGCGGCTGTCGATCGGCCTGGCGACGAACGTCGCGGACATCGCCCGCTATCTCGCGTTCGCGCGGACGTTCCTCGACACGTCGATCGACGAATTGCCGGAGGGCCGCATTTCCGCCGGATGCGTCGAGCTCGGCGCCTGATGCCGGTCGCGCTCGGGCCAGGCCCTGCCGCGGGTCCCACGCCGGCCGTCCAACAACTGCGTGCCATCCGGCGGCTGCGCGTCCTCAGCCGCGTGCTCTGCATTGCCGCGCATCCCGACGATGAGAACACAGGGTTGCTGAGCTGGCTCGTACACGGCGAAGGCGTGCGGGCGGCATATCTGTCCTTGACGAAAGGCGAAGGCGGGCAGAACCTGATCGGCCCGGAACGCGCGCCCCTGCTCGGGCTCATCCGCGCGCAGGAACTGCTGGCCGCGCGCCGCATCGACGGCGCGGAGCAGTTCTTCGGCAGTCAGGTCGACTTCGGCTACTCGAAATCGCGCGAGGAGACGCTGACCGTCTGGGACGAGGAGCGTGCGCTCGGCGAAGTGGTCGGCGTCATCCGGCGCTTCCAGCCGGACGTCATCGTCACGCGCTTCTCGCCAGACGAGCGCGACACGCACGGCCATCACACGACGTCCGCGCTGCTCGCGATCGAGGCGTTCAATGCGGCGGCGGACCCGACGCGCTTCCCCGAACAGCTCGCGACGCTTGCGCCATGGCAGGCGACGCGCGTCGTGTGGAACTGGTTCAATCTCGGCCCCACGCCGACGCCGCCCGACGTGTCGGCGTTCCTGCCAATCGAGATCGGTGGCTATGACGCGCTGCTCGGCGAGTCGTATCCCGAGATCGCGGCCCGCAGCCTCAGCATGCACAAGACCCAGGGCTTCGGCTCGTCGGGCCGGCGCGGGAGCCTGACGGAATACGTTCGCCTGCTCGCCGGCACGCCGATGCGCTCGTCGATCTTCGACGGCATCGATCGCTCGTGGGCGCGCGTCCCCGGCGGCGCGGCGATTGACGCGCTCTTCGCGCGGGCCGAAGCGGACTACGCGTTCGATCGGCCCTCCGCGAGCGTGCCCGTCTTGCTCGACGCGCTGACCGCGCTCGACGCGATGGCGGACCATCCCTGGAAGGCGCACAAGCGCCGGATGCTGTGCGAGACGATCGCCGGGTGCGCGGCGCTGCACGCGTCGGCGTACGCGGACGCTGGACAGGTCACGCCCGGCAGCCGCGGAACAATCACGATGGACGTCATCGCGCGGTCGCCGCAGCCGGTGACGCTGCGGGCCGTGCACGTGCGGATCGGCGACCGCCGGCGAGCGATTCTCGATGCACCATTGCCGCTCATCGAGAATCGACCGGCGACGGTCAGCGGCGACGCCGACTGGCCGACCACGCTCGGCGAAGCCGTCGTCGACGTCGACATCACCGCCGCGATCGGGACGCAGACGATCACCCTGTCGCGACCGGTCGTGCACCGCTGGATCGATCCGGTCGCGGGTGAACGGTGGGAGCCGGTGACCGTCGTACCGGCTGTCACGCTCAATCCGCAAATACCGGTGATGATTCTGCCGGACGCCCGGGCGCGCGTGCTGCGCGTCCGCGTGCGTGCCTCGGCGGGTGCCGCCGAGGGCATCGTGCGCGCGGAACCGCCCGCGGACGTGAAGGTCGAACCAGCCGATCAGCCGTTCGCGCTACCACACGCGGGTGCCGAGCAGATCTTGTCGTTCACCATTCGCGAGGCCGTCTGCGGCACGCTGCGCTTCTCGATCGATCGCGTGTCCGCGCACGAGCTCGTGCGTCTCGACTACCCGCACATCCCGCCGATCACGCTCACGCGCGAAGCCTGCGTGAAGGTGGTGCGTTTCGATCTCGCACGCGCGGGCCATCGTGTCGGCTACATTCCAGGCGCGGGCGACGAGATGCCGCGGGCGCTCCGTCAGGCGGGATACGAGGTCACGATGCTCGGCGACGAGATCCTCGAGAGCGGCGACCTCTCGGGCTTCGATGCGATTGTCACCGGCGTCCGCGCGTTCAACACGTCGCACCGGCTCGGCGAGCTCATGCCGCGGCTGATGCGGTATGTCGAAGCCGGCGGCACACTGGTGGTGCAATACAACACGAGCACGGCGCTCGCGGCGTTGACGTCGGCACTCGGACCGTATCCGTTGACGATTGGCGAGGATCGCGTCAGCGAGGAGAACGCCGAGGTCCGCATCTGCGATCCGGACCATCCGGTGTTCACGTGGCCCAATCGCATCGGCGCGGCGGATTTCGCCGGCTGGGTCCAGGAACGCGGGTTGTGTTTCAGCACGTCGTGGGATCGCCACTATCGGGCATTGATCTCGACGCACGACCGAGGTGAACCCGCGCGAAACGGCGGGCTGCTGGTCGCCGCGCACGGCGCCGGACGCCTCGTCTACACGGGACTGGCCTTCTTCCGACAGCTCCCGGCCGGCGTGCCCGGCGCATTTCGACTGTTCGCGAACCTCCTGGCGAAGGACATCCGTCCGGCCGAGCCCACGCTCGCGAGCGCCGGCTCGAACAGCCACTAGACGACGCACGCGCGGCGCGGCTCAGGCCGACGTCGTGTCGTCTTCCTGCTGCCGCACGTGGACGACCGTCGACCGTGCCGGCGCGCCGGCGATGCGCGTCCACGCACTCGCATACGCGTCGATCTGCGACTGATAGCGCGCCGCGAGCGCGGCATCTTCGACGCCGACATCCGTCTTGTAGTCCACGATCTCCCACCCCGCGACATCGGCGCGGCACACGAGATCGATCGCGCCGCTCAACACCTCGGGCGCCGCTCCAGCGCGATCGACGACGGCGAACGGGACTTCGACGTGATGGTCGGGCGCCGACTGCGCGCGTCGCCAGAAGTCGGAAGCTGCCAGCGCCTCGACCGTGGCCACGGCGCGATCGACGACGGGACGGAGATGCCGATCGTCGAGCGTGAGCCACAGCGCCAGTCGACGCAGATCGTCCCGCGTCGCGCCGGGATGGCGCATGGCGTGCTCGAGCAGGCCGTGGATGAGCGTGCCCCACGCGAGGCCCGCGTCCGCACGATGACTCGGCCGATCCTGGAGCACGGCGCGCGTCGGATCGGCGGCGTCGAGCGCGTCGGCCCCATCCACGCTCAGGCGCGGAAGGTGCTTCGTCTCGGCCGTCACTGACGTCGAGGCCCAGGACGGCTGCCGCGCGATGTCATGTGCCCGTTCGACGGCCGTTCGCGCGGAGGTCGCGGCCGCCGGCGACAGGTCGACGGACGCCGGCACCGGCGCGGCGACCACCGCCGGCACCGCGAGCGCCGGTGCATCGGCCATCGCCGCGGTGAGGACCGCCCACGCGCCATTCTTCGATCCCATCGCGCCGGCGTATCGCCCGACGACGAGCATCTCGCGCGCGCGAGTGGCCGCGACGTACATCAGGCGATCCATCTCCGCCTGGCGGTACTTCAGTTCTTCCGTGTCGTGCGCGTCCCAGTCCTTCGGCGCCGCGATGACCCGGTTCCCGTACCCGCCGCGGTCCTCGACGATCTCGAAGTAGCCCTTCGCGCCCGTCGTCATCGCGTCATCGCGGCCACCTTCGTGACCTGGCGCGTGACCGTCGCGGACGATTCGCACATCGACGCGCGGCGTAAAGGCGCCGAGCGGGTCGGCGAGGAACACGATAGTAGCTTCGAGGCCTTTGGCTTTGTGCAGGTTCATCACGCGAACGACGTCAGGCCTGCCGGGTTCGAGCGGACGTGAGTCCACTTCGATCGAATCTTCCGGCCCGTCATCGTCCAGCCCGCACCAGCCGGCGAGCGACGCCGCGGCGTCTGCCAGCGTGAAGCCGCCGCCGACGACCGCCCGGACGCGGTCGACGGCGTGCAGCAGATCGCCGGCCTCGGCGCCACTCGTCGACGAGGCCGCGAGCGCGAGGTAACCGGAGTCGTCGAGGATGCGATCGAGCGCCGCGCCGGCCGGCAGCATGCGCGTCCAGGCGAACCACTCGCGCAGCCTGGCGAGCGCACGGCCCACACGCTCGGCGCCCGCATCCTTCGTCGCATTGGCGTCCAGCTCGGCGAACACGCTGAAGAAGCCGCCAGCCCGCCGAAAGGCGAACAGCTCGCGATCGCTCAGCCCGAACAAACCGCCGCGCAAGACGCCAACGAGCGCGACGGCGTCCTGCGGGTCGGTGAGCGCGACGAGCAGCAGCGCCAGTTCGCGCACGTCCTCAGACGCGTCGAACGCGCCGGCGCCCGTCACGTCGACCGGTACGCCAAGGTTCTCGAGCGCGCGCGAGTAGGTACGCAGGTCGCGCTTGCGGAGCGCGAGCACGAGAAAGTCGCCGAAGCACCGGCGCCCGGCATCGACCTCGGCGCGAACGTAACGCGCAATCTGCGCGGCTTCCGCGCTCGCAACCCGATCCGACGTCAGCGTCGACGGAAGATCGATCGCGACGACGGCGGGGGCGTTCGAATTCGGGCGAAACGCGTCGAGCGGCGCGAAGGCCGGCGCATACGAGCTGGCTGCCGACGGAAACCGCATCTCGAAGACGTCGTTGACGAACGCGCACAGCGACGGAACCGATCGGAAGTTGCTCGTGAGACGCACGAGTCCCGCGTCGTCTTTGCCGGCAAGACGCGCGCGCACGTCGTTGTAGATGTCGATGTCCGCGCGGCGGAAGCGATAAATCGACTGCTTCGGATCGCCGACGACGAAAAGCGCCCCTGGACGGAGCGGCACATGTCGCCAGTCCTCCGATTCGACGATGCGCCCGGTCCGCTCGCCCATCGACGACTCGTCGGCGGCGAGCCAGAACATGATCTCCGCCTGCAGCGGATCGGTGTCCTGAAATTCGTCGACCAACAGCCACCGGTACTTGGCCTGGAGCGCGCGCCGCACCTCCGGATCGCGTCGGAGGACGTCGGCCGCCATGATGAGGAGATCGTTGAACCCGAGCGCATTCTGCCGCAACCGCTCACGCCGCGCCGACTCGCGCGCCTTCACGAGCAGCGCGAGACAGCGGCCGTAGAGAAATGCCCGCCAGGCGGCGAGGTACGGGCGAACGATCGCATCACGAAAGTCGGTGTGCAGCGCCTCCGCCTTCTTCGCGGTTGATTTGTCGGGCCAGTGCTTCTGAGTGACGCCCGGTTTCGATTCCCAGATGCGCAGCAGATCCCCGAGCAGCGCGGGATCGCGTCGGCCGCGCAGGTGCGCGCGCCACTCGTGCGAGAAGCGTTGCGCGCGCTTCTGCGTGTCGCACGTGGTGCCGGGTGGAGGTGGATCGGGCAGCATCGATCGCAGCGCGTCCCAGAACGCCGTGAGTGACGTCCACGTCTTCTCCGTATCGGGCGGCGACGCGTCATCGGCTGGAAAGTCGACGTCGGAGTACAGGCAGACGATCTCGAACGCCTTGTCGAGCTGCTTCGCGGTGACGCCGGCCGTATTGAGATCGAGGAGATCGACGTCGCCCGCCGCGGCCGCCTGCTCGCGGTAGTCGCGCCAGCTCCGCTCGCGCAGCAGCCGCTCCTCGACGTCGTCCAGTTCGGTGAAGCCCGGCGACACGCCGGATTCGACGGGCCGTTCGCGCAGCAGCCGCGCGCAGAACGCGTGAATCGTGCCGGCGAAGAATCGCTCGAGGTTGGCGAGCGCGGCGCTGAGGCGATCGACGCGGACGTCGCGATCCGGATCGTTCGCCGTGATCGTCTCGGACAACTCACGCTCGAGCGCGAGCTGGAAGCGGCCGCGCAGCTCGGCCGCGGCCTTGCGCGTGAAGGTGACGGCAACGAGGCCGTCCATCTGGTACACGCCGGCCGCGATGCCAGCCGCCATGCGATCGGCGAGCTTCTGCGTCTTGCCGGATCCCGCACCGGCCTCGACGATCAGATTGCGGTCGAGCTCGCGGACGATGCGGTCGCGGGCGGCCTGGTCGGCGGGCAGTCGTTCAGTCATGGGTGAGCAGGTTCCGATAAACCGCGAGCTGCGGGTCGTCAGCTTTCAGCCTGGCGCCAGTGTGCGCCCCGCTGCGGCACGCATACGCGTAATGGCACCACTTACAGGCACGTTCGTCCGCCGCGTGTACGAGCGCGCCCGACGCGATGACCGCTCGCAGATCGCGCAGCACGCCGGCGATCGTCGACAACGGCTGCATCGCGATTCGCGTGCGCTGCTGCTGGCCCTTGGCGCTCGAAAAGTAGTACTCCGCAGCCTGCACGTGTGCCTTCGGATCGAGGTGCTTCAGCAGCTCGACCGCGGCCAGCCCATAGAGCGCATGCTGCAGGCGCGAGCCGCCCGCGAACGTGCCCTGCCAGTCATCGGCCCAGTACTTGCCCGTCTTGTAGTCGACGATCTCGTACGCGTGCGGGCCGACCTGGTCGATCCGATCGATCCGGCCGACGACGCGCAGGGCCAGGTCACCGCCGAGGCGGAGCTCGACGGGATCGGGTTGGGCCAGCGCTTCGGTCTCGTCCGCCGCCGTGAATCCGAAGGACACTTCCACGCCGACCGGCGTATGAGAGACGTCGAGCTGCTCCTCCCCTTCGACGAACAGCCGCACGTCGTCGAGGAACAGCGTCGTTTCTCGCGCGCGGCACTCGGCCGAGGGCGGCGGCGTCGTGGCCGCGAGCTCGTCGAGCGCGACTTCGGCGCGCTCCACCAGCCAGTCGGCATCGAGCGCGACCGTCGCCCGCCGCTTCCCATCGCGGCAGCGACGGAGCAGTTGCGCGTAGAGGTCGTGCAGGAGCGAGCCGCGGTCGAGCGCATTGATCCACATGTCGCGATCGCGCTCGCCGGCCTCGATCGCGTCCACGCCGAGCCCGCGGCGAAGGAAATAGCGGAACGGACACGCGGCCGCGTCCTCGAGCTGCGTGACGGACATGACGCGTCCAGCGGCACACGGATCGAGGACCGGCCCGGCGGCGGGTACCGAACCGTCGAACTCGGTGAATCGATCGGACTCTCGCGCCGCACGCGCGGCCACGCCGGCGGCGAGCGATGGATACGCGGCCAGCACGTCCGCACGCGCCTGCGTACTGCCCCGCCGCACGCCGTGAAGCCACCAGCGTGATGGATCGAGTGCGTCGGCGTCGTTCGCCGGCACGCAGGAGCACGCCGTGCCCAAGTGTTCGTGCAGATCCCGATACGTCGCCGTGGGCCGTCCGGAAACGACGCGATACGCCTGGAGCAGGATCCACGACGCGTAGGTGTCGCGTCCCTCGCGCAGATCGCGGCACGAGTAGCTCAGCACGACACGGCCGCCCGCGACGGCCGACATGCGCGCCAGCGTGTCGAGCGCCGCATGGACGCTCTCGTCCGTGCGATCGGTGCCGAGCGGAAGCGACGACGCGATGTGGATCCGCTCGGCGTCGAGCAGCACGGCGTCTTCGAGCGGTGCGGGAAACACCTGTCCCTCTTCGAGGCCGACGACGAACACGAGCGGGCGGCCCGCGTAGCCGCCGTGGGTGAGCGACGAGACGTGGAGATGGCCGGGACGAGGCCGATCGACGCCGACCGTCACGCTCTCGACGCGTTCGCGAATGAATCGGACCGCGCGATCGAGCGTGCAGTCGAAGCGGCCGAGCGCGCGGAGATCGCCGATCGCCTCGGCCAGTGCGGAGGCGGCCACCGTGTCGAGCGCACTCGTCCGCGCCGCGACGCCGGCGAGGAACGCGATCACGCTCTCGGCGAGGCCGGCGAGATCGAGGCGTCCGTTCGCGTCGACGGGCGGCACGCGCGCGATGAGCGCGTCGATCCATTCGGCCAGCGCGGTCGCCTGCTCGGCGCGCGCCTCCAGCCGCTCTCGCTCGTCGGCCGCGACATCCTCTCGCGCCGCCCGCCGTCGCGACGAAGCCGCCTCCGCCCCGAGCGCCGTCGCATACGTCGCGCGTCCCCACGCCGCTTTCGCGCGCACGAGCAGCCGCGCGGCCTGGCCGCTCGTGAGCGACGGCACGTCGACGCGCACGTCGCCCGACTGCAGCAGCCGCCGCAGCCGGCCCGCGGCGAAGTCGTCCTGGATCCACTCGGTGAAGGCGAGTACGGCGCGGCCAGGCCTCGTCATCGCGGCCGGCAGCCCCGCGGCGGTCGTCACCGGCCAGTCGTAGCGGATCGCCTTTTCCCAGACGAGCGCCGCATAGTCGCGCCGCGCGCAGATGATCTCGACCTCGTCGATGGATCGGCCGCTCGCGAGGATGCGGCGGAACGTCTCCTCGACTTCCGCTTCGGCGCCGCCGGCCTGAAAGAGCTCGATCGCCGCCGCGCCGTCGCCTGCGTGCGTGGACGCCGCGGGCGCGGCTTCGGGCTGGCGTAGAAACGCGAGCGGCGCGCGTGACACGCGATGATCGATCCTCGCGTCCAGCAGGCGCCGTGGCGTCGTCGCGCCAGGCAGATCGAAGGCGGCGGGGATGATGCGCTCGCCGGGCATCACGTCGATGAGCCGGCGTTCGAGCGGCGACCAGATGACGTTCGGCTGCGCCGTCCAGCAGTCGGCCGATTGGATCGGACACCAGTCGAGGTGCCGCAGCGCCTCGGCGAACACCGTCGCGACGTCGCCCCGTGCGTGGTCGGTGAGGAAGCGCTCGTACGCGCCGACGAGCGCGACAAGCTCTTCGTGCTTCTCAGGCGATGCGAACGCGCCGGACGGCAGATCGCCGGCGCCGATCCCCGCCATGCGCAGTTCGCGGATCGTCGTCCACAAGGCGGCCGCCATCGACGGCTGATCGGCGAGCGCACGGAAGTAGCCGGGCTGACCGGCGGGCAGATCCAGCAGGAGCCGCATGACGAGCGCGGGCCCGAGTCCGTGTTCGGACGGATCGATGCCGCGTTCGACGAGGAACGGCGCGCCCATGCGGACCGCGATGTCGAGCGGCGTCACGAAGCGCAGGTTCGCCCAGTCCGTGCCCGAGAGCGCCAGCCGGTCACCAATCGTGCGTCCGATGCCGTGCGTTCGGACGAACACCCATTTCGCGCGCGTCGGCGACGCCGCGCACAAGGCCCGAAGCTGTTCGACGAAGGGATCCATCAGCCGCGACAGCGTATCGCGAGTGCCGTGACAGGGTAGTTCCTACGCCGAATGTTCGCCGCCAATTGATCTCTGGACGTGCGCCGCCTACGGTGCCCCGAGACTTCAGGC
>CALFMR010000503.1 GCA_937880585.1 uncultured Acidobacteriota bacterium | reverse complement strand
CCGGCCGCTCGGGAATCGTGACGGCCAGGAGCACTTCGCGCGACTCGCCCAGCTCGGCGCGCTCGGCGACGAAGCGCAGCCGGTCGAAGTTCATGTTCGCGCCGCTCAGGACGGCCGCGAGCCGCTCGCCGGTCGTGTTCGTCTCGGTGACCCAGCGGCGCAGCCCGGCCACGGCCAGCGCGCCCGAAGGTTCGAGAATCGACCGCGTGTCGTCGAAGACGTCCTTGATCGCCGTGCAGATCTCGTCGTTCGACACGCGCACGATCGCGTCGACCGTCTGCTGCGCGAGCGCGAACGTGAGCTCGCCGACCTCGCGCACCGCGACGCCGTCGGCGAAGAGGCCCACGCGATCGAGCACGACGCGGCGTCCGGCTTGAAGCGACTGATACATCGCGTCGGACTCGAACGGCTCGACGCCGATGATGCGCACTTCGGGCCGGAGCGCTTTCAGGTACGCGCCGATGCCCGCGATGAGTCCGCCACCACCGACGGGGACGAAGATCGCCGACACCTCGCCCAGCCGGTCGCCGACGATCTCGGCCGCGACCGTGCCCTGACCGGCGATGACGAGCAGGTCGTCGAACGGATGGATGAAGACGCGGCCCGTCTCGACCGCGAGCGCGTCGCACCGCGCCTTCGCATCCGCATAGCTGTCGCCGACGAGCACGACCTCCGCGCCAAGATCCTGCACCGCCCGCACCTTGATGTCGGGCGTCGTCTGCGGCATGACGATGAGCGCGCTGAGCGAGAGGTGTCGCGCGGCGAACGCGACGCCTTGCGCGTGGTTGCCCGCGCTCGCCGTGATGACGCCCGCGCGCCGCTCGGCGTCGGTGAGGGCGGCGATGCGGTTGTAGGCGCCGCGCAGCTTGAAGCTGAAGACGGGCTGCAGGTCCTCACGCTTGAAGACGATGTCGTTCCGCAGGCGCCGCGACAGGCGCGGCGCGGGCTCGAGCGGCGTCTCATGCGCGACGTCGTAGACGCGGCTCGTGAGGATGAGGCGGACGAGCGCGTCGAGCGACGGCGTCATGGCCGATCGCCTCGCAGCTCACGCACGAGGCGCGGCCGGCTACTGGGCCAGCGAGTAGATGTCATTCAGGATGCCGGCGGCCGTCACGGCCGGGCCGGCGCCTGGGCCGCTGATGACCAGCGGTTCGGTCCGGTACCGTCGCGTCGTGAATGCGACGAGATTGCGCGTGCCCTGGAGCGCGCCGATCGGACTGTCGGCCGGCACGGCCACGAGCCGCGCCGAGACGCGCCGCGCGGTGGCCGACACGACGTAGCGCAGCACGCGTCCACGCGCTGCTTCGCGCGACGTGCGCGCGGCCCACTCGGCGTCGACCTCGGGCAGCCGCGTCATGAACTCGGCAAGCGGCAGGCGGCGGAGCGCGCGCGGCACGAGATCGTCCGGCGCAGGCGCCGGGCCCGTGTAGCCCATGAGACGCGCCAGGATCAGCGCCTTGCGCGCGGCATCGGCGCCCGACAGGTCGTCGCGCGGATCCGGCTCGGCGAAGCCGCGCTCGACCGCTTCGCGCACGGCTTCCGAGAACGGCCGTCCCGACGACACGGCCGACGCGATGTACATCAGCGTGCCGCTCACGACGCCGTCGATTTGCAGCACGCGATCGCCCGTCTCGACGAGCTTGTTGTAAGTGTCGATGACCGGCAGGCCCGCGCCGACCGTCGCCTCGTAGCGGATCGATCGCCCCGACGCAGCCGCGGTCTCCATCAGGCGCGCGTAGGCGTCGGCTGGTCCCGCGAGCGGCTTCTTGTTCGCCATCGCGATGTCGAAGCCGTGACCGAGTGCGGCACGCAACAGATCGCTCGTCTCTTCGCTCGTCACGTCGACGACGACCGGGTGCGAGACCGCGTGGCTGGCCATGAGCGCCAGCGCCTCGGCGGCCGACGCCTTGTGTCCGCCGAGCGAGGTCAGCAGGCGGCCGCGATCTTTCTCGTGCGCGAGCTCGAGCAGTCGCCGGCGCGACACGCCGCGCGGCTCGAAGACATAGCCCGACCGATCGAGCAGGCCGATGACGCGCACGATGGGCCGTCCGGGCGCGAGCGACGCGATCTGATCGGCGAGCGCGCGTCCCACGCGGCCGAAGCCGAGGAAGACGACATCGGTGCGCGGCGCCGCGATGGGCCGACCGCCGCCGATCTTCGACAACTGGAACGCCGCATGGATCCGGCGCGCCGCCTCGGGCGCGTCCGCGTCGCGCACGACGAACGAGATGTTGCGTTCCGACGATCCCTGCGCGATGGCGACGACGTTGACACTCGACGCCGAGAGCGCGGAGAACACGCGCGCCGCGATCCCCGGCGTGCCGGCCATGCCGTCGCCGACGACCGCGACCACCGCCATCCCCGGCCGCGCCGTGACGTCGTCGACGAGGCCCGTCGCGATCTCGTGCTCGAACGCGCGCCGCACCGCCTCGACCGCGCGCGGCGCGTCGTCTTCGGCGAGCGTGAAGCCGATCGAGCTTTCAGACGAGGCCTGGAAGATTGTCGAAACCGACAGGCGTTCCGCATCGACGGCCGCAAACGTCCGCGCGGCGATGCCGTGGACGCCGGCCATGCCGCGTCCGGCGACGGTGACGATCGCCTGACGGCCAACGATGGCGATCGCCTTGACCGGATGCGAACGCGAGCTGCGGCGCGCCGAGACTTCAGTCCCCGGCCGCGCGGGATCGAGGAACGACCGCACGTGGAGCACGATGCGCGTGTCGCCGATCGGAATGAGCGCGCGCGGGTGCAGGACCTTCGCGCCGTAGTGCGCGACCTCGCCGGCCTCGCGATGATGGAGGTGCGGGATAAGTCGCGCGTCGTGGACGAGGCGCGGGTCGGCGGTGAGGATGCCGGGCACGTCCTTCCACAACACAACCGTCTTCGCGCGGAGTGCGCGGCCGAGAAGCGTCGCCGTCAGATCCGATCCGCCGCGGCCCATCGTCGTGACGGTGCCGTCGGGCGCCTGGCCGATGTAGCCGGGGACGACGGCGATCGTCCGCGCGTCGAGAAGAGGTGCGATCCGCCAGCGCGCGCGGCGCGTCGTCTCGGCGAGGTTCGGCGCGGCGCCGCCGTGCCGGTCGTCGGTCGCGACCACTTCGACGGCGTCGACGAACGTCGCCTTGCGCTTCGCGAGCACGAGGACAGTGGCGAGGATGGTGGCCGACAGCCGTTCGCCTCGCGAGACGAGCATGTCGCTCGCGCGCGGCGCGAGGTGGCCGAGGACGCGCACGGCGGCGCAGAGATCACGGTACTCGCGCGCGGCCGTGTCGATGGCCGCGCGCACCTGGCGCCGGCGGGGACCGGCGGGCACGAGATCGCGCGCGATGCGGCGATGACGCTGGAGAAACGCGGCCGCTACGCGCGCGACGCCTTTCGGATCGTCGGCCACGGCCAGCCGCGCGCCCTCGATGAGTTGGTCGGTGACGCCCGCCAGCGCCGAGGCGACGACGACGAGCGGCCCCCGATGCGCGGCGATGAGCGCCGCGGCGCGCCGAATCGCCGGCGCGTCAGCCAGCGACGCCCCGCCGAATTTCCAGATTTCCAGATCCGCTCGTCGCACGCTGCCACCGATAGAAGTCAGAAGTTGGAAGCCAGAAGCCAGAAGTGGGTTCCAGGTGCCCCCGGGCCTGAAGGCCCGGGGCTCCACGGAATCGTCGGAATCGTCACGCTCTCTGTCGGAGCCCTGGGCCTTCAGGCCCAGGGGGAACCCGGAACCCGCCGCAGCTCACGCGCGGACGGCTTGCTCACCCCGTGTCACGTGATCCAGCGCGCGCCGCACGGCATCGTAGTCGTTCGGCAGCTCGATCGGCGGGTTCGCGAACCGGCCGGCCTCGTGGCCCGTGGCTGAATGGTAGGCCACCTTGAACTCGGTGAACTTCAATCCCGTGGCCGTCGAGATGACGATGACCCGTTCGTGCGACGCGATGTCGCCGCGGCTCACGATCTTGTCGAGCGCCGCGAGCGCCACGCCCGTGTGCGGGCAGTTGAACAGGCCCGTGCGATCGGCGCGTGCGGCCGCATCCTGCAACTCGTCCTCGGTCGCTTCTTCGACGATGCCGTTGTAGCGCTGCAGCGTCGCGATGGCCTTGTGGATCGAGACCGGATTGCCGATGCGGATCGCGGAGGCGACCGTCGGTGCGGCCGTGATCGGCTCGAACCGCCATCCGTTCTTGTAGGCGCGATAGAGCGGGTTGGCGGCCGCCGCCTGCGCGACGATGATCCGCGGGCGCTTCGCGATGAGCCCGAGCTCGATCATCATGTCGAACCCGGCGCCGAGCGCGCTCACGTTCCCCAGATTGCCGCCCGGGATGATGACGACGTCGGGCACTTCCCAGTCGAACTGCTGGACGATCTCGATCGCGACCGTCTTCTGGCCCTCGATGCGCAGACTGTTCATCGAGTTCGCGAGATACACGCCCTCTTCCTCGGCGAGCCGCTGGACGATGCGCATGCAGCCGTCGAAGTCGGTGTCGAGCGCGAGCACGGTCGCGCCGTTCGCCAGCGGCTGCACGAGCTGCGCGGTCGTCACGAGTCCGCGCGGGAGGATGACGATGGCCGGGATGCCGGCGGCCGCGGCGTAGGCCGAGAGCGCCGCCGACGTGTCACCCGTCGACGCACAGGCGACGGCGCGGATGCCGGCGCCGTCGGCGATCATCTGCTTGACGACCGAGACGAGCACCGTCATGCCGAGGTCCTTGAACGAGCCGGTGTGCGAGTTGCCGCACATCTTCACCCACAGGTCGGCGAGGCCCATCTCGCGACCGAGGCGATCGGCCCAGAACAGGTTCGTTCCGCCTTCGTCCATCGACACGACGTTCTCGTTGCGCAGCTCGGGGCAGACCCATTCCTTCTTGCCCCACACGCCCGAGCCGTACGGCCACGCGGTGCGCTTGTAGCGGTCTTCGAACACGCGCATCCAGCCGGGCGCGGTGCGGCTGCGGAGCGCGTCCATGTCATGGACGACCTGCAGCAGGCCGCCGCAGGTCGGGCATCGGTAGATCGGCCGCCAGATCGAGTGTTCCCCCTCGCATCCGGCGGCGCAGCGGAAGACGGCGCGGTAGTGGCTCATACGACACCGTCCCTGGCGGCATCCATGACGTGCTGTTCGAACTCGGCCATCGACCGGCCGATGTGGATCGCCGGCGCGCCCTTGCCCTCGAGCACGTCAGCCGTCTTGAACCCGTTGCCCGTGATGCAGATGACGATCGACTCGTCGCGTGGAATGGCGCCGCGCTCGATGAGCTGACGCGTCGCGGCGACCGTGACGCCGCCGGCCGGCTCGGTGAAGATGCCCTCGGTCTCGGCGAGCAACTGAATGCCGCCGATGATGTCGTCTTCCGATACCGCAGCGCCGGCGCCGCCGGTCGACCGCACCGCGCGCAGGACCTGGAAGCCGTCAGCCGAGTTGCCGATGGCGATCGACTTCGCGATCGTCTTCGGCTTGACCGGCTCGGGGAACTCGAGTCCCTCGTCGAGCGCGTGAATGATGGGCGAGCACCCTTCGGCCTGCGCCGCGTGGATCGACGGCAGGTCGCCCTCGACCAGACCCAGTCGCCGGAACTCGTCGAAGCCTTTCAGGATGCGCGGCAGAAGCGTGCCGCCCGCGACCGGGCAGACGACGTGTCGCGGCAGACGCCAGCCGAGCTGTTCGGCGATCTCGAAGCCGTACGTCTTGGCGCCTTCCGCGTAGTACGCGCGCAGGTTGATGTTCGCGAAGCCCCAGCCGTACTGATCCGCCACCTGCGTGCACAGCCGGTTCACGTCGTCGTAGTTGCCGCGGACGGCGATGAGACGCGGGTGATAGACGCTCGAGCCGATGACCTTGGCCGGCTCGAGATCGTCGGGAATGAAGACCGAGCACGCGAGTCCGAGCCGCGCGGCGTGTGAGGCAACGCTGTTGGCCAGATTGCCGGTCGACGCACAGGCGAAGACCTCGAAGCCCAGCTCGACGGCGCGCGTCGCGGCGACCGAGACGACGCGATCCTTATAAGAGCAGGTCGGATGGTTGACCGAGTCGTCCTTCACGTACAGCTCGGCGACGCCCAATTTCTTCGCGAGCCGATCGGCGCGCACGAGCGGAGTGAAGCCGGAGTGGAGGCCCGTCTGCGGTTCGCCCGTGATCGGCAGGAGCTCGCGGTAACGCCAGATGCTCTTCGGGCCGGCCGCGATCGACTCGCGCGAGATGCGCGGGCGGACGGCGTCGTAGTCGAACGCCACTTCGAGCGGGCCCAGACAGCGGTCGCACACCCACAGTGGGCCGGCGGGAAAGACGGTCTTGCACAGGTGGCAACGCAGACTGAAATTCATGAGCGACGTCCTGGAACAGGCGCATAGGGCGGGTGCGCCGCGAGCCTTCTGATCGTATACGGGCGGTCGAGTCTCTGGTAGATGGCCGCGAGCGCCGCTTCGGCCGCGTCGGCGCCCTCCGTGACGAGCGCGGCAATGGTTGGACCGGAGCCGCTCAGGCACACGCCGAGGATGGCCGGGTCGTCGAGCGCGAGCGCTTCGGCGAGGCCGGGCACGTAGGCCTGGCGCACGGGCTGGTGCCAGCGGTCGCGCAGCGCCTCGCGGAGGAGCGCGTAGTCACCCGACGCGAGCGCGTGGACGAGCCACAGCGCGTGCTGGAGGTTGAACACCGCGTCCGGCCGAGCGATCGCGGACGGCAGCACCTTCCGCGCGAACGCGGTTTCGAGCTCGGCGCCAGGCGTGGCCGTGACGAACGAGATGTCGGCCGGCCAGGCCATGCTTCGCGCCTCGACGTGGCCGTCCTCGTATTGACAGCTCAGCGTGAGGCCGCCGAGGAGCGCGGCGGCCGCGTTGTCCGGATGGCCTTCGATCTCGGTCGCCAGCGCCAGCCAGTCGGCGGCGGGACGAGGCGACGTGAGCCGCTCGTAGAGTCGCAGGCCCGCGACCGTGGCCGCGGCGCTGCTGCCGAGGCCGCCGCGCATGGGAATGTCGCACCGCGTATCGATAGCGATCCCGCGCGCCGGGGCGCCGAAACGCTCGCATGCGAGGTTGAACGCCGACTCGATGCGATTCTCGCCCGGCGGCGGCGCGTCGACGAAGTGCGTGACGAGACGCGGCTCGACGGGCGCGTCCTCGCGCACGTGCACGTCGAGGTAGACGCTGACGGCGACCGACAGCGCATCGAATCCGGGGCCGAGATTGCTGATCGAACCAGGGACGCGAAAGTCTGAGGCGTCGTCCTGGGCAGGCGCCGCGGGCATAAGTCTTCAATGATAGCGCCACGCGAAGGCGGGGCTTCACGCGACGCCGCGATGCTTGCACGATCTTGTCGAACGATAGAGACGGCCGGACATCTTTGTTTCGAACGGCTGGCGTTTCTTCATGCGGCGCCGGCCGGCGTGTCGCCGTTCGTCGGATTCCGATCGTCCGATCTCGACAATTCAGTGGAAGCGTATGGGTTGCTGAACATTATTGTTCGATCTCGCGAAGCACTCGCCGGCGATCCGTCAGCCCCGCATTCTCGATTAACCCCCACGAATCTCGGCACTTACTAGGCACGGCCGCGACGCCGCGCGCCGGCCGCGCGGCTGGCGTCCCGTTTGCTCCTTCAGGTCCGCGTGAGTTGCCGCGCGGACGTCCCGTCATTTCTGTCGCCTGCATCCGGACCGGCCATCGCGTCACGCCAGCCGCGCACCCGCGCGCCACGCCACCGCTCGTCTCGTTCGTGGCGGCCACTCGCACCCGCGCCGAGGCGCCCGCGTCAGCCGGGACGCCGGGCCTCGGACGCGGCTCCCACGGAGGATTCGCGGATGAGGAGTGTGCTGACGAAATACCTGACCGGCGCCGTCATGGCGGCGGCCGTCTGTTTGTGGGCCGGACCCGCGTTCGGCCAGGCCAAAATCACGATGGACGACGGGCGGTCGCTGACGATTGGCGGGGGCCTGCGCACGTCGTTCCGCACGACCGAGACCGGGCCCGACACGGGCGACTACAACCAGGACATCCTGCTCGACAGCGTCCGGCTCTACTTCAATGCCCAGGTCGCCAAGGACCTGCAGGTCGAGTTCAACACCGACTACGGCCAGCCGGATTCGGATCTGCGCGTCCTCGACGCCGTCGTCAAGTACACGCCGAGTCCCTACTTCAACGTCTGGATGGGCCGGCACCTGCCGCCGTCGGACCGCGCCAACCTGGCCGGGCCGTACTTCGCCAACGCGTACGACTATCCCGGCCTCGTCTCGCGGTATCCCGCGATCTTCGCCGGCCGCGACAACGGCGTGATGGTCAACGGCGAAGTGAGCGGCGGCACGTTCAAGTACGCCGGCGGCGTCTACGACGGCGCCCCGAACGTGCTCGGCACGCCCAACTCGATGCTGTGGGCCACGCGCGTCGTCTACAACGTCCTCGACCCGGAGTCGGGCTACTACAACAACGGCACCTACTACGGGGACAAGAAGGTGCTGGCCGTCGGCCTTGCCGCTCAACACCATGCCAACGTCGTCGACGTCGACGGCACGCCCGGCG
>CALFMR010000502.1 GCA_937880585.1 uncultured Acidobacteriota bacterium | reverse complement strand
AAGCGCGAGGACATGCGACCGAGTCCGCTCAGTCCGTACGCGCTCCAGAAGCTCGTGAGCGAGCAGTACTGCCAGATGTTCACGTCGCTCTACGGCCTGGAAACGGTGACGACGAGGTATTTCAACGTGTTCGGGCCGCGACAGCGGCCGGACTCGCCGTACTCGGGCGTCATCTCGCTCTTCATCAGCGCGTTCTCCGAAGGCCGCCAGCCGACCATTCACGGCGATGGCCGGCAGACCCGCGACTTCACCTTCGTCGGCGACGTCGTCCGCGGCGTGCTGCGCTGCTGCGAGGCGCCAAACGTCGCCGGGGAAGTGATGAACCTCTCGGTCGGCGGCCGCATCTCGCTGCTCGAGGTCATCCACACGCTCCAGACGATCTACGGCAAGAACATCGAGCCCATCCTCGGCCCGGAGCGAGAAGGCGACGTCCGCGACTCGCAAGGCGACATCTACAAAGCCCGCCACCTGCTCGGCTTCGAACCGTCCGTGCCCTTCGAGGACGGCCTGCGGCAGACGGTGGCGTGGTACGAAGAGAACGCCGCTCGCGCGGCAAGCCGCGCATAGGGCGCGAGTTTGGTTCAGTCGGTCCGAAGTGCGTCGACCGGCTGAATCGACGCTGCCCGGTTCGCGGGAACCGCGGCGGCCATCATCGCGGCGGCCAACAGCACGAGGCTGACGGCAACGAGCACCACCGGATCGCTCAGATTGCCGATCGACCAGCGGGCGACAGCCCTGTTGAGTCCTACGCTCAATGCGAGACCAGCGAAGAGGCCCGCGACGATGGCCAGGACCGCCGGCTGCACCGCGGCGTTGACGATGCGCGCGCGACCGGCACCGAGCGCCATCCGGATGCCGAATTCCTTGAACCGGCACGACACCGAGTACGACACGACGCTGTAGAGGCCGACGACGGCGAGCATCAGCGCAACGATCGCGAAGCCGAGCAACAGCCCCGTCACGAACCGCTCACGGGCCCAACCGGCCTCAGCCAGTGCATCGTCCGCTGTGCGCACCCAGGTCACGGGTTGATTGGGATCGACGCTCTGCACCGCCTCCCGAATCGACGGGGCCATCGAACGCGGATCGTGACTCGTCCGCAGGATCACGTTCAGGGCATCGCTCAGCATGAGCGTGTACGGCACGTAGATCGACGGCGCCGGCGGCTCATGGAGACCGACATTCGGTGTGTCGCCGACCACACCAATGATCTCGAACCAGCCGTCGCTGCCGGGCGCCGCCAGCCGGTAATAGGTGGATGACTTGACGTACCCGGGAATCAGAACTCGCTGTCCAATCGCGGATTCGTCAGGCCACAGCTCACGAGCCATCGTGTCGTTGACGACGGCGACGTGAGGCGCTCCGGCGTTCTCGGAATCCGACCACACGCGGCCCCGAACGATCGGAATCTTCATCGTGGCAAAGTAGTGGCCGCTGATGCGTTGAAGAATCGGTGCCTCGTCTCCTGTCATGTCCCGTCCGGGAACTTCGACCACCGCCCGTTCGCCCGCGCTGGGTGGTGTCGCGTAGGTGGCGAGGGCGACCGATTCGACCTGGGGCACGTCTGTCATGCGATCCCGGACGCGCTCGTAGAACGCGAAGCGGTCGGCCCATTTCGTGTAGCGGTTCTCGGGAAGGGTGATCAAGGCGATCATCACGTTGTGCGGGTCGTAACCAAGCGATGTCCGATACAGGCCGATGAGCACCCGGACGGCCGCGCCAGTGCCCGCGAGCAACAGCACCGTCAGCGCAATTTGACCCGCGAGCAGAAAGTGATGCGCTCGCCGGCTTTCGACGCCGGCGGTCGTCCGGACAGTCGCCGTCAGGGGTGGGCGAGAAAATGACAAGGCCGGAGACAGTCCACAAATCAGCGCCGACGCCATCGCGAGGCCCGCACTGAAGAGCAGGACCGGTACATTGACGGGCACGGCGATGAGGTTCCCGACCGGAACCGAATCTGGGGGCAAGAGCCGAAGGATGGCCGGCAGGCCCCAGTAGCCCGCCGCCACGCCCAGTGCGGCGCCGCTGAATGCCAGGAGCAGCGATTCCACGAAGAGCTGCCGTATCAAACGCCCACGACTGGCCCCGATGGCGGCTCGCACGGCGAACTCATGCGCCCGCGACGTCCCGCGCGCCAACAGCAGGATGGACACGTTCGCGCAGGCGAGCAGCAGCAGCAACATGGACGCCGCGAAGATCAACAAAAGGATCGGCACAAAGTCTGCCGTCCTTTGTGTCGCCACCAGACTTCGCACGAGCGGACGCACCCCCTTCGGAAAGGTGTTCGGGGCCTCCCTGGAGAACTGCTCGAAGAGCGGCTGGAGTCGCTGTTCGGCCATGCGTGGCGTGACGCCCCGCTCGAGACGGGCCTGAACGCCCCATACGCCTTTCGTATAGGACGTCAGATCAAGCGGAACGAAGATCTCAGGACCCGTGTAGAAGTATTGACGCGGCAGCACGCCAATCACGGTGTAGGCCTCGCGGTTCAGCTGGAGCGTCTGCCCGACGGCCTCGGGCCGCCCGCCGAAGTGCTGTTGCCAGAACCGATAGGTGAGCACGACGACCCGTTGGGGCGGCTCACCCGCCGGTCCGTCTGCCTCGCGGAAGACTCGTCCGAGCAGGGGCGGAACTCCGAGTACGGTCAAGCCGTCGGCTGACAAATGCCGGGTGGGCACCATTGCCGGAACGCCACGGCCGGTCAACGTCATCGGCCAACTATTCGAGGCGAAGGCACCATCGAAGACGCCGCTCTGTTGAAGGGCGACGAGCTGTCGCACCGTGAAAGACAGACCGCCCGGCTTGCCGTTGTAGTTCCCGTCAAGGTTGACGATCCGATTGATGTCGGCAAATGGGAAAGGATTCAGGAGTGCCGCATTCACGATGCTGAACAACCCGGTCGCGGCGGCTATCCCGACCGCGAGGGAGACGACAGCCGTCGCGGCGAAACCGGGCGACCGGCGGACGATCCGCATCGCATATCTCGTGTCGCGCCAGAACGCGTCGCGCCAGGCGCCCGTACGGGCGTCCCGGACCCGCTCCTTCACTTGCTGGATCCCGCCGATCGACGCGAGTGCCGTTCGACGCGCCTCTCCGGGCGTCATGCCGTCGTCGATCCGCGCGTCGATCTCGTGTTGAAGGAATGATTCGAGCTCGGCATCGAGCGCGCGGTCTCTGTCATCAACGCCCAGCCAGCGTCGGGCCATGGCGAGAAGCCGCGACGCCTGGCGATTCACGCGCCCTCCAGCACTCTGGAGACCGCCACCGAGATCGCCTTCCAGTGATCCTCTTCCTTCGCGAGCTGCCGCCGGCCAGACTTCGTGATGGTGTAGAACCGCGCCTTTCGGTTGTTTTCGGACACACCCCATTCGCCGGCAATCCACCCATCCTCTTCAAGGCGCTGCAGGGCAGGGAACAGGCCTCCCGGTGTCACTTGAAACACGTGGTCCGTCAGCTCGCCCAGCCGCTTCATCAGGCCCCAGCCATGGATGGGACCTCGGGAGATGACGCGCAGAACCAGCATGTCGAGCGTGCCGGAGGGGACGTCTTTTCTGGCGGCCATTGGCCTCTCCTATCGCGTGACGACAGAACGTATCGCGGCTTCTATCGTGTGTCAACAGGAAGAAGGCATTCATCGCGTGGCGCGTCGCGTCGGGCCGTCCGTGTCGCGTCTGTGTCCTTCGCGTTCTTCGCGCCTTCGCGTGAGACTCTGCTCCGTCCCCTCGCGAGCTTGTCGCCCCCAGTTGCCAGCTTCGCGTGCGGGCGTCACCCGCGGTTGCCCCACAGGTCCGCACCTTTCGCGCGCGAGGCAACCGTAGGCGTCGTTCGCGTGCTCGTCACACAGCGCGTCATGTCGCGGCGGAAGCTCCTCGCGCGCCACAACTGACGGCCCCTCAGTCACTTCTGCGTCTCACCCGTCGCGTGCTCGCGTGATGGCCCACCGATTGCCTTCCTGATGGACACACACGCCGGACGAGCGAGGTCGATGAGCACCTCGCGTCGTCGGCGTCACATCAGGAGAGACGACATGATGACGATCACGCGAATGGCGAGCGCCCTGGCGCTCGCGTGCCTGTTCACGACGGGTCTGGCGGCCGCGCAATCGACGCCCGCCCCGAAACCCGCGCGCACGGTGGTTCAGCCTCAGGCCGTCGCACCGCTCAATCTCAACACCGCCACCGCGGCCGACCTGCAGACGCTGCCCGGCGTTGGTCCGGCCATGGCCGCGCGGATTCTCGAATACCGCGAGAAGAGCGGCGGCTTCAAGAAGATCGAAGACCTGATGAACGTGAAAGGCATCGGCGAAAAGAACTTCCTGAAACTGAAGTCGCTCGTCGTGGTGGCGCCGGTCACGAAGTCAGCCGCGGCGCGATAGATCGATGCCCGCGAGACACAAGGTGCGATGCCGACGATCGGCCGCCGGCGACGAAGGCGCGTCGCTCGTCGAGCTCCTCGCGGCCCTGACCGTCGTCTCGATCGTGACGAGCCTGGCGGTCCCGGCGACCGCGGGCGTGATCGATCGCGCGGAAGTCCGACACGCGGCGGCGTTCGTCGCCGCCGCGTTGCGCTCGGCGCGCGAGGACGCGGTCCGATCGCATCGGGCGACCGCGCTCGTCTTCGACGCGACCGGCGGCCGATGGTCGTTCCGCGTCTGCGTGGATGACAACGGCAACGGCGTGCGGCGAATGGACGTCTCGAGCGGCGACGACCATTGCCGCGAGGCCCTGATCGATATCAACACGCGCTTCCCACACGTCGAGGTCGTCGTCGACGCCACGTT
>CALFMR010000501.1 GCA_937880585.1 uncultured Acidobacteriota bacterium | reverse complement strand
GCCAATTACGTCGAAGAACGCGGCGTCGATCCGCGCGCCAGGGACGAAATCGTGTACGCCCACGGGCTGCCGGTCGCCGACAGAGAAGGCGGTCAGCACGCCGTCGGGGGCGGCGGACGACCATGCCAGGAACTCGGCCGCGGAGATTGGTGCGAACGGGCGGAACGACTCCGGGCGGTCATGCTGGCCCAGCGTGACGGCGAACAGACGATCGGCGTGGCGATAGGGGAGCGGTTTGAAGAGCACGCCGTCGACGACGGCGAACACGGTTGTCGCGAGCGCCAGGCTGACAGCGACGACGGCGGCGAGGGTGATGGCGTAGGCCGGGGCGCGCCGGAGCGAACGCCACGCCTGTGTCAGGTCGCTCGGCCGCACGTGCCAGGCGCGGCGCCCGCGCACGGCTGACCGGCCGGCCTGTCGTCGATACGCTCGCCGGAGCGACGACATCTCGCCAACGAGCCACCACTCTGCTCGCCAGCGTCCGATCGCCGCTCGCCGGGCCGCGTAGTCCTCGAGCAGATCGCCCACGGCAGCGTCGGCCGTTCGCACCGGAAGATCTCGTGCGAGTCGCCGGGCCCGGCGGTCCCACTGCCAGGGCCGGGTCACGGTTGCTCTCGCTCCAGAAGCGGCTCGATGCCCATCTGTACGCGCGTGAGCATCGCCAGCGGACGGCTCATGCCTACGATGTTAGCATGGAAGCCGGCTGACGGTCGATCGCGCGCATTCGAAGACGTCGTGCGTCGTGCGGCGACACGTCGTGCTCGCCGGCACGTGACGCCCGCGACCGGCGTATGATCGACCGATGATGACGTCGTCAGGTGCCTTCCGGAACGCAATGGTGACGTTGGGCGTCATCGCGATATTGTCGCCGTGCGCGCTCCGCGCGCAGGGCATGGACGGCCAGTCCGGCATGGCCAGTGCGGGGGCCGCCGCCGGCGCGAAGCCGGCGATTCTCGACGGCGTCACGATCGAACAGAAGCTCGGCGCGCAAGTTCCCCTGGACTTGCACTTCGTCGACGAGACCGGCAGGGACGTGACGCTCGGCCAGTACTTCGCGAACCGCCCGATCATTCTCAATCTCGTCTACTACCGCTGTGGCATGCTATGCCCCGAGGTCCTGCAGGGGCTGACGCGATCGCTCGAGAACGTCACGCTCGGTCTCGGCAGCGATTACGACGTGCTGACGGTCAGCTTCGATCCACGAGACACGCCCGCCGCCTCTGTTGAGAAGAAGCAGATGGTCCTTGCCGATCTCGGCCGGCCTGAGGCGGCGAGCGGCTGGCACTTTCTCACGGGCACCGAGCCCGCGATTCGCGCGTTGACGCAGGCGGTGGGCTTCTCCTATCGGTGGGACGAGGCCACGCAACAGTTCGTGCACGCGGCCGGCATCATGGTGCTCACGCCCGAAGGGCGCGTTTCGAAGTACTTCTATGGCATCGAATTCAAACCGCTCGACGTGCGTCTGGGGCTCGTGCAGGCCTCCGGCGATCACATCGGGACGCTCGTCGACACCGTTCTCTTGTTCTGCTGTCGCTACGACGCGACGACGGGCAAGTACAACTGGCTGGTCGGCCGACTGCTCAGCATCGGCGGCGCGCTGACGATCCTGGGGATGGGAACGCTGCTCTACAAGTTGACGCGGGCTCCGCGCGAGGGCGCGGCCTGATCTGACGGTCCGCCGCTCGGCCCAGGCCGCCGCGGCCGTCCGAACGCCACGAGGTCGTCGAGCGCAATCACGCCATCGACGCGACGCGCGTCGGTCCGACTCACGACCGGCAGCACACCGCCGCTCTGCCCAAACCGTTCGAAGACGATCTCAATGGGATGGTCTGGATGGACGTGGACGAAGTCCGCCGGCGCCGTGTCGACGAGCGCGCTGAGCGGTTCGGTCCCCCGTCCGGCCGTGACGGCCGCCGCGAGACTTTCGGCCGAGACCGTGCCGGCGAGACGCCGGCCCACGCCAACCAGGCACGCCGCACTCCGATCCCGCGCGCATCGCTCGGCGGCGTCGGCGATCGTCATCGCGGGATCGAGCAGACCGGGGTCGGTTCGCATCAGCGCGCGCGCCATCATGCTGGCCGTCGTGGGCTGCGCCGCGGCCGGCGGCGGCAGGTGGACGTCGTCCTGCTGCAGCAGCGCGTCGTTGATCGAGAGCGGCTGGTACCGCTTCGAGATGAGGAAGCTCAGCAGGTTGGCAACCATGAGCGGCACGAGGATCTGATAGTCCTGCGTGATCTCGAAGATCATGAACACCGACGTCATCGGCGCGCGGATGATGCCGGCGAACAGCGTCCCCATGCCGACGAGCGCGTAGGCCCCGGGATCGCCCGTCGGAAACGGCGCGAAGCGATGAACGATGAGTCCAACCGTGCCGCCCGCCATGGCGCCGATGTACAGACTTGGCGCGAAGATGCCGCCGGCGGCACCCGACGAGCACGACACGATCGTCGCGGCGAGCTTCATCAGGCACAAGAGCGCCATCGTCTCGAGGAGCAGGCCGCCGTTGAGGGCCTGGTCCACGTATTCGTAGCCCACGCCCATGACCTGCGGCGCAACGACGAGCGCCGCGCCGACGATCAGGCCGCCAATCGCCGGCTGCAGCATCGTCGTCCAGCGGGGCAAACGCCGGAAGAGCAGACGCGCGCCGAGCATGCCCTTGCAGAAGGCGAGCGACAGCACGCCGCCCACCACGCCGAGCACGGCATAGGCGGCCAGTTCGGCCGGATGCACGAGGTGATAGGTCGGCACGTGGAAGAGCGGCTCGTTCCCGAGGATCGAGCGCTCGACGATGACCGAAGCAACCGACGCGATGACGGCCGAGCCGAGGAGCGGCGCGTTCAGGTCGCCGATGATCTCCTCGAGCGCGAAGAGCACGGCGGCGACCGGCGTATTGAACGCCGCGGCGAGCGCGGCCGCGGCGGCGACCGGGACGAGATCGCGGGCGCGGGCCGGTGAGAGGCCCAGCCAGCGTCCGATGACGGATGCGAGCCCGGCGCCGATCTGTACCGACGGGCCTTCCGGCCCCATCGAGTGTCCGGCGCCGATCGACAGGACGCCCGTCAGGAATTTGCCGAACGGCACGCGCGCGCGGATGAAGCCGCCCGACAGCCGATAGGCGGCCTTCGTCTGCGGCAGGCCGCTGCCCCGCACGCCGGGAAAAATCGTCGAGAGCAGCACGCCGGTCGGGATGCTGACCAGCACCGGAATCAGGAACAGGCGCAGGCGCGATGGCGCCAGGCCGAACAGCCGATGGCTCGTCTGGTCGATGGCGACCGTGAACAGCACGGCGGCCAGACCGGCCAGTACGCCGATGACGATCGACAGGACGAGAAAGATCTGGTGGTCGCGCAGCCGGAGCTGAAGGGCGCGCGGCAGGGGACTCGTCACTGGTCGCTGTCTCCGTGGCGCTCGGCGATGACCGCCAGCGCGCGATCGCGCGGCGCGGCGGGCGGACAGAGCCGCGCGGCCGCGGTCGCGGCGCGCGCGGCCAGACCGACACCGGCCTCGGCAGTGTCTTCATCGCGGGCGGCGTCGCCCCGGTGGGCCGCCGCGAACCGCCGCGCTTCGGCATCGAGAGCGCGGTCGGCGTCAGTGGCCGAAGACGGTCCGGCGGCCAGGCACGTCTGGAGCCGGCTCGAGGCGTAGTCGAGATTGGCGAGCAGCCGCCTGGCGCGCGCCGCGCGCCCAATCCTCGGCGCAAGCGGGTCATCGTCGAGGACGTGCGTCGCGAGTTGCCGGGCCGCGGCGACGCCGTCGGCGCTCGCCGGCGCGCGATCGAGATACCGCCGGGCGCGCGCGTAGTCACCCAGCGCCAGCGCGGCCTGTCCCGCGCCCGCGAGGGCCCCGGCGTCATCGGGCATCGTTCGCAGCGCCCGCTCGAATTCATCGAGCGCGTGTCGCAAGTCACCGGCCGCCGCAAAGCGGCGGGCGACCTCGCGCTGCAGCGCCGGGTCGTCCGGCAGATTCGCGCTGAGGACGAGCAACTCGGAGAGCGCGGGCGCCACCCGCTCGTGTGCCAGGAGAACGTCGACGAGTTCGATTCGGACCGCGCGGCGTGCCGCGGCCTGGTCGTCCCGCCACGGCGCGTAGAGCGCGTTGTGATAGTAGCGCGAGGCCGTCGTGACGTCGCCGCCATCGGCGGCGAGGCGGGCGAGTGCGAGGTTGATGCCGACGTCTTCGGGGGCGGTTTCTCGCAGCGTCAGCAGCGCGCGACGCGCCGCGTCGTTCTGGCCGTCGAGCGCGAGTGCGCGCGCGAGTGCCAGGACGTAGCGGGTATCCGTGCGACTGGCAACCGTGGCGCGCCGGAACGCATCGACCGCCCTCGGGATGTCCCCGTGCGCCATCTGCCGCTGTCCGCGCGCGTACCACTCCGCGCCGTCGGCGAGCCGCATGGATCGATTGCTCGCGGCGAGGGCGCGCGTGGCGAAGAACGCGGTGACGACGATGAGAATGAGCGCGGAGAGCTGGAAGATCTGGCGCCGGAGGAGGCGTGCCTGGTTGGTCGTTCCGTCGGGCTCGTCGTCGGCCACAGGTCCCTCGCGGCGCACCGATCGCGCCGGCCGCCTGTCATGGTACCACCGCACACCCGCCGCATTCGCGCTGCGCCATAATCGTTGGCATGAGTACCGAAGCCTGGCTCCAAGGCCCCATTCCCGACATCGCTCCCGTGCTGCAGCCAGCGGCGCACGCGCTCGTTCAGGCGCAGCGCGACGTGGCAGCGCTCGCCCCGGGAGTCGACACCGATCTGCTGTGGCGCGAACGCGGCGCCGCGACGCCGGGGTTCCATCTGCTGCACCTGGCCGGCGCGCTCGATCGGATTTATACCTACGCGCGCGGCGAGGTGCTGAATGACGAGCAGAAGGCCGCGCTCCGCGCCGAGGCCGTGGCGCATCCCGAGCTCGATGCGACGGCGCTCGTGACACTCGTCAACGAGCGCATCGGCGGCGCGCTCGATCAACTTCGTGCGACCGATCCGGGCCGCGTCCTCGAGGAGCGCCGCGTCGGCCGCGCCGGCCTGCCGTCGAACGTCCTCGGCCTGCTGTTCCACGGCGCCGAACACACGACCCGCCACGTCGGGCAGTTCATCTCGACCGTCAAGCTGCTGCGGTACGAGGACTGAGGCGACCCTGGGTCTGAGCGCGCGCGCATGCACGCGATAGCCGGCGACGGCTTCGCGTGCAATTCTGGCGACGCCTCCGCGCGGGCCCACGTTCGATATGATGGCCGCGCCCGGGCGCCCCCGGGCTCCCCGCGGAGGCTCATTGGAACACGGCCAGCTCGCCTGGATTGCCAACTTCATCTGGGGCATCGCCGACGACGTGCTGCGGGACCTGTACGTCAGGGGCAAGTACCGCGACGTCATCCTGCCCATGACCGTGCTGCGGCGGCTCGACGCCGTTCTCGAGCCGACGAAGCCGGCCGTCCTCGAGATGAAGGCGCCGCTCGACGCGGCGAAGATCGCGCATCAGGATCAGGCGCTCCGGCAGGCCGCCGGCCAGGCGTTCTACAACACGTCGAAATTCGC
>CALFMR010000500.1 GCA_937880585.1 uncultured Acidobacteriota bacterium | reverse complement strand
CCTCGCTGCGTGTCCCACGCTGTCACCCTGCGACGTCCTGGCCGCGGCGACGGACGGCGCGCCGTGCCTTCTCAGTGAACGCTTCTGGACGGATCGGACCCGACGGACGCACGACCTTTCAACCATTTCCATCAGATTGAATGGTCAGCCGGTAGCCGTGATGGGCGTCGTGCGCGACGACTTCCAGGGCCCGGGCGGACTCTTTGCGCCCGATCTCTGGATCCCGCTCGACGCCGCGCCGCGGTTGCGCCTGGGATCAGCGTTCGATCGCGACGCCCCGACGCTCACGCTCCTCGCACGACCACGGTCCGGCATCTCAATCACCGCCGTCGACGCCGACGTGCGCGCGATCGCGCTCGCGGAGTCTGAGACCGCGAAGGAAGCCGCCAACCGTCTGACGGTCGACTATGTCCCGGTACGCGACGGCCACCCCGACCTTCGCGGCTTCGTCACCACGACGTCGATGCTCGCGATGCTCGCGGCCGCAATCGTGCTCGCGGTCGCGTGCTTCAACGCGGCGAGCCTCGCCCTCGCGCGCGCCTTCGAACGGCGTCGTGACCTCGGTGTACGTGCGGCGATGGGCGCGGGTCGCTGGCGCCTCATCCGCGCGCTGCTGACCGAAGGCGCCATAACCGCAACAGCGGGCGGCGCGCTGGCTCTGGTGCTGGCGTCCTGGACGAACCGCGTCGTCGACAGCCTGAGCCTGCCGGCTCCCATCCCCCAACGCCTCCTCATAACCCTGGACGGCCGCGTCATGGCGTTCGGAGTCCTGGCGACGACTATCGCCGCGGTGCTTCCGGCGTTTGTTCCGGCGTGGCAGGTTCTACGCGGCAATCCGCTCATGTGGATACATGCCGGGGCGGCGAGTGCCGTGGGCAGTCGCCGCGACCGCCGCGTGCAGCGCCGGTTCATCGTCGCGCAGATGATCGCGTCAACCGTGTTCCTGGTCGCTGCCTTCTTGCTGGCGCAGAGCTTCCACGCCTCGTCGACGGCTGACCTCGGATTCAACGTCGCGAATACGGCAATCGCCGAGCTCGATCCGGCCCGCGATCAGATGTCGTCTGCACAACGGCACGAGCTCGCCGACGCGCTCGTCGAGCGTCTGCGAGCCAGTCCCGACGTGCTCAGCGTCGCACTCGCCGATCGCGCGCCGTTCTTCGTCGGCTCTGCCGTCGAACGCCGTGTGTCGACGGACGGATCCGACTGTCGCGCCACGCCCACGCCCTGTCCTTCGGCGATCGTGCACATGGTTGGTCCGTCGTATTTCGACGCGTTGGCCATCCCTCCGCGCGCAGGCCGCGTCTTCGACGCTCACGACACGGACGACGCCGTCGTGGTCGATGAGACCGCAGCGACGACGCTCTGGCCCGGTCGGACGGCGGTCGGTGCGCGGTTTCTCGACGGACGTGATCGCCGATCGCGCATCGTCATCGGCGTCGTCGCCGATAACGTTCATCGCGTCATCGGCGAAGCCAAGCGGCCCCACATCTACACACGTCTAACCGATGCCGATTTCGCTCATCCGGTGACCGTCATCGTGCGCGGTCGAGGCGGCGCCGACCGTGCCGCTGCATCCCTGCTCATCTCGTTGCGCACGCTCGATCCCGCCGTGGCGCCACCAACGCCGCAGACCATGGCGAGCCGCCTCGCCCTCCCGCTGTGGCCGACACGCGTCGGCACGTCCTTTTTCGGTGCATGCGCAGTCGTCGCGCTTCTGCTCGCGCTCGTCGGCCTGTTCGGCATGACGTATTACGCCGTCAACCAGCGTCGGCGTGAGTTCGGCGTCCGGCTCGCCATCGGCGCCACGCAGGCGCAACTCCGCCGATTGATCCTCGGCGAATCCGTCCGTCTCATTGCGCCGGGCGTGTTGGTTGGATTGATCGTGGCCGCCGGTCTCGCGGCGCTCGCACGACGACTGCTGTACGGCGTCTCGACGCTGGACTGGCGCGTCTATGTCCTCGCCGGTCTCGTGCAGTTCGCCATCGATGGCGACGGTGGTTTCTTCCTCCAGCGTCTCCCCCAGGCCGGGGAACATCGCGTCCATCGCCTTCAGGACGCCGCGCAGGTTGGTGGCTTCGATCTCGAACTCCCGCACGCCGCCGGTGTAGCGGCGTGAGAAGCCCGAGGTGAACACCACCCGCGCGGTCATCGATGCATCCCGTCCCTTACGCCGACAT